>CACYCJ010000404.1 GCA_902772925.1 uncultured Lachnospiraceae bacterium | reverse complement strand
TTCCTCGGTTATATCGGACAGGTTCATCCCGAGGCAGCAAGAAATTACAATATAAAGACGGATGTTTATGTGGCAGTTCTGGATATGCAGATACTCACAAAGATTGCAAACTTCGAGGTAAGATATGAGGGCGTTGCAAAATTCCCCGCAAGCACAAGAGACCTTTCACTTGTATGCGGCAAGGGTACATTTGTGGGAGATATTGAAAAGCTTATCAGAAAGTCTGCAGGAAAGAACCTTGAGTCTGTTACGCTGTTTGATGTTTATGAGGGCGACAGGATTGAGAACGGAAAGAAATCAGTTGCATTCTCGCTTTCCTTCAGAGCCAAGGACAGAACACTTGAAGATGCCGAGGTCAATAAGAGCATAGATTCAATCCTCGAGGAGCTCGGCAAGAACGATATATCAATCCGTTCATAGTAAGGTGTCGATATGGATTTACATGATTTTTATTATGACCTTCCCAAGGAGCTTATAGCACAGGATCCGCTTCTTAAAAGAAGCGACAGCAGGCTCATGGTCATTGACAGAAAAAATGATACTATAAGTCATAAAAAGTTTTCGGATATGATCGAATATCTGAATGAAGGCGACTGCCTTGTGCTCAATGACACCAAGGTTATACCCGCAAGGCTTTTCGGTGTAAAGGAGGATACGGGGGCTGCCGTAGAGGTTCTTCTTCTTAAAAATAAAGGAGATAATGTATGGGAGGCTCTTGTTAAGCCCGGCAAAAAAATGAAGGTCGGTGCAAATGTGTCCTTCGGTGACGGGATCCTCAAGGGAGAGGTCACGGATGTGGTTGAGGACGGAAACAGACTGATAAAATTCAGTTATGACGGAATCTGGGAAGAGATACTGGACAAGATAGGACAGATGCCGCTCCCGCCGTATATAACGCATTCTCTTGCCGATAAGGACCGTTATCAGACAGTTTATGCAAAGTACAGCGGATCTGCTGCTGCGCCTACCGCGGGACTTCATTTTACGGATGAGCTTCTTGAAAGGATAGAGGCAAAGAAGGTTAATATCGCAAAGCTTACGCTTCATGTGGGGCTCGGGACCTTTCGGCCTGTAAAGGTGGAAAAAATAGAAGAGCATCATATGCATAGCGAATACTATCACATTTCCGAAGAGGCGGCGGAGACGATAAATAACGCAAAGAAAAACGGCGGCCGTATCATTTCGGTCGGAACCACGAGTACGAGGACCATGGAAAGCGCGGCCGATGAAAACGGTCACATCAATCCCGGAAGCGGCTGGACGGATATATTTATCTATCCCGGCTACAGGTTCAAGATAGTTGACAGTCTGATAACAAATTTCCATCTTCCGGAATCGACGCTTATAATGCTCGTTTCCGCGTTTTATGACAGAGAAAAGGTGCTTGAGGCATATAAGACTGCCGTTGAGGAAAGATACAGATTCTTTTCCTTCGGGGATGCGATGTTTCTGTTATAGCACATACATAAGTAAAGGAGGCTGTGGTTTTCCACAGATACGGAATGAGATTTTTTATTGATCTATTTAAAGGTGTACTTGTCGGGATTGCAAATGTTATCCCCGGAGTTAGCGGTGGAACAATGGCTGTTTCGCTCGGTATTTATGATAAAATGCTTTCTTCTATTTCAAATCTTTTGAAGGAATTCAAGAAAAGCTTTATGACACTGCTTCCCATAATAATCGGAGCGGCTGTCGGTATAGTGCTTTTTTCAAAGGCAATCGAATATCTGCTTGGAAATCACGCATTAGTGACCGCAATGGCATTTACGGGACTTATCATAGGCGGACTTCCCATTATCATAAAGGGTATGATAGATGAGTACAGGGAAAAACCCGATGTGAAGAAGCTTATCGTCGGAATAATCGTATTTCTGATATTTCTTGCAATCTCGGTAGGAATGCCTCTTATGTCAGCACCTTCAGGTGAGGAGACTGCGATCAAGGCATCTCCTTTAATGTTCATCATAATGCTGTTTATGGGTATAATAGCATCTGCGACAATGGTAATACCCGGCGTTTCAGGCTCGCTTCTTATGATGATCCTCGGATTCTATTTCGGAATCATCGGAACCATAAATCATATGGTCTCATCACTGACAAACGGATTTCAGGGAATTTTCAACGATATAATGGTACTTCTTCCCTTCGGTATAGGTGCCATTCTCGGGATTTTCCTTATCTCTAAGATAATAAAATGGCTTTTTGCAAAGTTTCCTTTTGTGACCTACTGCGGTATAATGGGTCTTGTACTTTCATCACCCTTTGCTATTTTCTACAAGGTCAATCAGGAAAGCTCAATGGCAGGTACAGGTGTTGTCGGAATTATTATAGGAATAGTTGTATTACTGGTATGCGGCGGCCTCACATTTTATCTCGGAAAGCTTGAAGGAGAGATGGATAAAAATGAAGCTCCCGTTTCCGAAGCGGTTGAGAAATAAAATCAAATTAAGCGAATGATAAACAGATTTTCCTTTATAAAAAAATATAAAAGCTTATCCCTAACTTTGATGCTTCTTGTCATCTTAGGGACCTTGTCCGGCTGCGGCAGCGGTAAAGCCTCAAAGTCCGCGACTGAGACGGATGCAAAGGACAGCATATATAAATCAAAGTTTTCCGACAAGAATGACTATGTCGAAACGCTGGAGGACGATGTTAATATTTATGTTGATCCCGATGAGAAGTCTGCTGTTTATATAACTCTGAAAAAAGGCGTCGATCTTACGAGAACCGGTATGAACTCCGAATGGACGGAGATCCTTCTTAACGGCGGCTATTATTATGTGCGATCCGATAAGGTCAAGAAGACAACGATAAAATGGGCTACCGAGACGGAAGTGGCTGAAAATGACTATACGATATTCATTGACCCGGCAAAGCAGATGATGAGCAATAATGAGCTTGAACCGTCCAAACCCGACGGATCTGCGATGAAGCCGAAGATGGGCGACAGCGATATGGGAGATACGAGCGGCAACTTTGAGTATCAGGTAAGTATGCTTGTTGCTTCGACTCTGAAGGATGAGCTTAAGAAGAGAGGCTATACCGTCATTTTGTCAAGAACCGGCAATAATGTTGATATAAGCAATGCCGAGAGGGCACAGGCGGCTAATGAGGCGAATGCCGATATTTATATCAGGATTGCTGCACCCTCGTCACAGGATTCTTCGGTTCATGGAATACTCGGCTTTATCAACAGCTCCGAAAATGCATTCACGAAAGAGCATTATCAGGACAGCTACCGCCTATGCCATGATATCATCAACGGTGTCTGCAGAGGCGACGAGGACAGAAACCGCGGTATATATGAATCTGATGACATAACGGCTCTGAATTACTGCAAGATGCCGGCGGCCGTAATAAACATCGGATTTCTTTCAAATATCGATGATGACGCAAATCTGTCTTACCAGAATTACAGAGAGGTATTGGCGGAAGGAATAGCAAACGGTATAGATCTCTATTTTCAGGAGGGCAAATGATATGTCTGATTTTATGATTATTACTGATGCTTCGTTCGGGAAGAATTCAGACGGAAATGACACTCCGGACGCAAGCGATAAATTAAGCTTTATAGAGATAGAAGTTTTTGCGTCGGCAAACAGTGATGAACCGATTAAAACTGCGGATCCTGCTTACTTTTATACTAAGCAGAAATGCGGCGCTCTTCCGGTAACAAGACCGATAGACAGTAAAAGGTTTAAGGAAGCATTTACTGAGATACTCGAAGCCGGAAGGGATATATTATATATCGGAATTTCAAAAGGAATTTCGGATACGGTTTGTGAGGCGGAAAAGGCAGCCGGAGAGCTGAGAAATCTGTATCCCGACAGAAGGGTAATAGTTGCTGACAGCAAGGCTGCGGGAAAGACGGAGGAGCTTCTTTTGAAGGAGGCTTTAAGTGCGGCTGAAAGCGGCATGGATATTGACTCTGTGGCAGTTCTTTTAGATGATAAAAAGAGTAAATTTAATCAGCTTCTTATGGCTGACGGCTTTTATCACCTTAAAAGAGGCGGAAAGCTTGTGGCGCAGGATACCATTGACAGTAAGGCTCTGAAGATAAAGCCTATAATCGGTATCGATGAAGAAGGAAGGCTTTCCGTGATCTCAAGACAGAGAGGCCTCGGAAATGCATATTCTTATCTTGCGGCAAAGGTTAAGGAGTATTCGGAGAGTGAAGACGAAGTGGCATTTTCCGATAGGATAATATATATAAGTCACGCAGGAGCACCCGAAAGGGCTGAAAAGGTAAAGTCTCTTCTTGAGGAAGAAGGATTTAAGAATGAGATCGTTATTGAATCACTTTCGCCTGTTTACGGTACACATACCGGACCGGGAGCGGTCTGCATCACATTATAAACATAAAAGGAGATAAGTATGTTCTGGGAGGATAATGTCAGAAGAGTTGTTCCCTATGTACCCGGCGAACAGCCGAAGAAAAAGGATATAATAAAACTGAATACAAATGAGAATCCCTACCCGCCTTCTCCGAGGATCAAATCCTTATTTGCGGATGCCGAAAAATTGAAGAAATATCCGGATCCGACAGCTGAACTGCTTGTGAAGACGATTGCGGAGTATCACCGTGTAGGGGAGGAAAATGTATTTGTCGGCGTAGGCTCCGATGATGTGCTTGCAATGATCTTTATGACATTTTTCAATTCGGACAGACCGATAATATTTCCTGACATAACATATTCGTTTTATCCGGTATGGGCAGAGCTTTTCGGTATACCATATGAGACAAAGCCTCTTGATAAGGATTTTTGTATCGTTAAGGAGGATTACAAGACTTTGAACGGAGGCATTGTATTTCCCAATCCCAATGCGCCTACAGGTATATTTATGCCTGTTTCGGATATTCGTGAGATACTGGAAGCGAACAGGGAGAGTATAGTTGTAATAGATGAAGCCTATGTTGATTTTGCCGGGGAGTCTGTTCTTCCGCTTCTTAAGGATTTTGATAATCTGATCGTCGTAAGAACATTTTCGAAATCAAGATCTCTTGCCGGACTTCGTATAGGCTATGCCGTAGCTTCCGAAAAAATTATAAACTACATTAAGGATGTTAAGTATTCCTATAATTCATATACCATGAATACTCCGTCAATTCTGTACGGAACAGAATCCGTGCTCGACGATAATTATTTCAAAGAGAATGTTGAAAAGATCATTTCCACAAGAGAGTGGTTTAGCCGAAAGCTTTTATCCATAGGCTTTAATGTGCTTCCGTCAAAGGCTAATTTTGTATTTGCTTCATATCCCGGTAAGGATGCAAAGGAAATCTTCGAATACCTTAAGACCGAGAATATATATGTAAGATACTTTTCGGGAGAAAGAGTAAAGGATTATCTTAGGATCACCATCGGTACCGACAGTGAAATGCAGATGCTTACGGAAGCTTTGGAAAAGTATTTGCAGAAATGATGAAAAAGCACTTGACAATAAAATGTTTTCATTGTAACATATTGCCTCGATGAACTGCCGTAGACAGCAGGCGCCTGAAAGGGCCCAACAATCCAGCCTGCCGAGGAAGATCATGATGGGAATTATCCTGTTTATGAAATCTCTCCGCATACGGTATGTATGCGGATTTTTTTGCATATACATTTTGCATTTTGGCAGTCATTAATCTATAAGGAGGTGTGCTAAAATGGCAAAGGTAGACATTAAAGAGCCTGTCGTAAAAGAGATTAAAGAAAATATCGACGGCGCTGCATCCATCGTTCTTGTTGACTACAGAGGACTTACAGTTGCTCAGGATACTCAGCTTCGTAAGAACCTCAGAGAAGCCGGCCTTATTTATAAGGTATACAAGAACACAATGGTTAAGAGAGCTATCGCCGGTACAGAGTTCGAAGGACTTGCAGATTCACTTGACGGACCTACAGCAGTTGTTATCTCAAAGACAGATGCTACTGCTCCCGCAAGAGAGATAGCTAAGTTCGCTAAGACAGCTGACAAGCTTGAGTTCAAGGCCGGTATAGTTGAAGGTACTGTTTACGATGCTAAGGGACTTGAGGTTATCTCAAAGATTCCTTCAAGGGACGAGCTTCTTGCAAAATTCCTCGGAAGCATTCAGTCACCTATCACAAACTTTGCTCGTGTTATCAATCAGGTTGCAGAGAAAAAAGCTTCAGAGGCTTAAGTGGTTTGAAGCTGTCCGGTTAAAGGACGAAAATAATTATTTATAAAAAAGAAATTAAATTTTTAAATGGAGGAAAATATCATGACAATCGAAGAATTAGTAGCTGAAATAGACAAGCTCTCGGTGCTTGAGTTAAATGACCTTGTAAAGGCAGTAGAAGAGAAGTATGGCGTATCTGCAGCAGCAGGTGTTGTAGTTGCAGCAGCAGGCGGAGATGCTCCCGCAGCTGAGGAGAAGGACAGCTTTGATGTAGAGCTTACAGAGATCGGAGCTAAGAAGCTTGATGTTATCAAGGTAGTTCGTGCTCTTACAGGTCTCGGACTTAAGGAAGCTAAGGAAGCTGTAGAGTCAGCACCCAAGGTACTTAAGGAAGGCGCAACCAAGGAAGAAGCTGAGGAGATGAAGGCTAAGCTTGAAGAAGCAGGAGCTAAGATCACTCTTAAATAATCGGAATTGATCTTTTAGATTAAATGTGACGAAAAGGAAGGATGAGACACTTATCATACAGTTAAGTTTTTCATCCTTCTTCTTGCATAAAGAGAGGGTAAAAATGAGATATCATCTTGAAGAAACAGAAGATGTATTAAAGGATCGTGAAAGTACTGTCGAAGGTCTTACCGGATCGGATATAGCATTAAGGACCGAAAAGTACGGTGAGAACCGTCTTGCCGAGCCTCCCAAGGAGTCGATAATTCACAAATTTATCAAGCAGATATGTGAGCCGATGACTATTGTGCTTATCATAGCTGCTATCATTTCGGCTGTAACGGCAGTTATCTCTCATGAAGGCTTTGCGGATGTTATCATAATAATGACTGTCGTAATCCTGAATGCCGTTCTCGGAGTTTATCAGGAGTCTAAAGCTGAATCTGCAATCGAGGCACTGCAGCAGATGTCTGCGGCTCGAAGCAGGGTTCTCAGAGACGGAAAGGAGCAGGTTGTTAATTCGTCCGAGCTTGTGCCCGGAGATATCATCATGCTTGAAGCGGGTGATGCGGTTCCTGCCGATGCAAGACTTATTGAAGCGGCATCTCTTAAATGCGAGGAAGCGGCTCTTACGGGTGAGTCCGTTCCTTCAGAGAAGAGTACCGAAAAGCTTTTTGCTCCGGAAGGACAGGATGTACCTCTCGGCGACAGAAAAAATATGATCTATATGGGATCTTCTGTTCAGTACGGAAGAGCTAAGGCTGTCGTAGTCGAAACAGGTATGACAACAGAGATGGGAAAGATCGCCGATCAGCTTTCAAAGGCGGAGAAGGAAGAGACACCTCTTCAGATCAAGCTCAGCGAGCTTTCAAAGATACTTTCTATAATGGTGCTTATCATCTGTGCAGTTATATTTGCTATAAATATAATCAGAAATCTCGTAACGGGAGAAGGACTCTCGGGACAGTTTTTCCTTGATACATTTATGGTTGCCATTTCGCTTGCGGTTGCTGCTATCCCTGAAGGACTTGCGGCTGTTGTTACAGTGCTTCTTTCCATCGGCGTAACAAAGATGTCAAAGAACCGTGCTATAATCAGAAAGCTTACTGCAGTTGAGACTCTCGGTTGTACCGAGATCATCTGCTCGGATAAGACGGGAACTCTTACTCAGAATAAGATGACCGTTGTTAAGCGCGTGACAAACAGCGGTATGAATGCGCCTTCCTACGACGGAACACAGCTTTCATATATAGATGAAATGCTTGTTAAGGGTATGGCTCTTTGCTCTGATGCCGAATGGGACGGAGAAAAGGCTGTAGGTGAGGCAACGGAATGTGCCCTCGTGACAGACGCTGCGAAGCAGGGCTTTGAAAAGGCTTCGCTTAAGAAGGAATATCCGAGAGTAGGAGAAGCTCCCTTTGATTCTCTTCGTAAGATGATGACTACCGTTCATAAGCTTTCCGACGGAAGCTACATTCAGTTTACCAAGGGTGCGCCCGACTGCGTGCTTGAAAACTGTACCTCATATCTTGAGGGTGCCGATTCGGTTAAGCCCATGACATCGGATAATCTCAAGTCTATAAGACATTCAAATAAAAATATGGCGGATCAGGCTCTCAGAGTTCTCTGCCTTGCGTATAAAAAGTATGACAGTGAGCCTTCGGATTATAAACCCGAGGTTGTAGAAAAGGATCTTATCTATGTGGGACTTTGCGGAATGATAGATCCCATCAGACCCGAGGTTAAGATCGCTATAGAAAAATGCCGCGCTGCAGGTATCCGTCCCATAATGATAACGGGTGATCATAAGGATACGGCTGTGGCCATTGCAAAGGAGCTCGGTATCTTAAGTGACGACCTTAAGACGGAAGAGAAGGCTATAACAGGCTCCGAGCTTGAGCAGATGGATGATGATTACTTCAATGAACATATCCGTGAGTTTTCAGTTTATGCAAGAGTTCAGCCTGAGCATAAGGTAAAGATAGTAAACGGATGGAAGAAGCTCGGTAAGGTAACGGCAATGACAGGTGACGGTGTAAATGACGCGCCCTCTATCAAATCAGCCGACATCGGTGTCGGAATGGGAATTACCGGAACCGATGTTACCAAGAATGTTGCCGATATGATCCTTACAGATGATAACTTCGCTACCATTGTAGAGGCTGTCGCAGAGGGAAGAAGGATTTATGATAATATCCGAAAGGCTATACAGTTCCTTCTTTCATCAAACCTTTCCGAGGTTATAGCAATCTTCATAGCAACGCTTATGAATATCACACTTCTTAAGCCTGCACATCTTTTGTGGATCAATCTCATTACAGACAGTCTTCCCGCAATCGGACTTGGTATGGAAGAGGCTGAACCCGATATAATGAACGTTCCTCCCAGGAAAAAGACCGACGGAATATTTGCTGACGGACTCGGCTTTGACATTGTTTTCCAGGGACTTATAATCGCGCTCCTTACCGTATTCTCATATATTATGGGTAATTACATGAGCCTCGGAAGATTCGAGATAGTTACAAGTGATGACGGAATGACAATGGCTTTCCTTACACTTTCACTTATCGAGATATTCCACAGCTTCAATATGCGTTCGAGAAACGGATCGATATTCAAGATAAAGAAGCAGAATCTTCTTCTTTGGGGTTCGTTCGCGTTGGCATTTGTACTTACTACTTCCGTTATATACATTCCTTTCTTCAGAAAGATATTCAGCTTTGCCGAGATAAGCCTTAAGGAATACGGAGTAGCGATACTTATAGCGATAATGATCATCCCGATAGTCGAGATAGAAAAGCTGATAAAAAGGCACATTAAAAAGAAGTAACAGGCAAAAGCAACATAATGTAGCATTACATAAAAAAAGTCGTTGACTTGAAATTGCCGCTATGTTACAATACTAAACTGTTATTGTGGGCTAAATTGGAAATGTGTGCCTTATTTCCGATTTGGTCCGTTATGTGTTGTCTGAAAAGTTAAATATACAAAATCTAATAAGAGGTGAATGCGTCAATGAAAAAGTACAGAATGCGCCCCATTCAATCCGGCAGAAATGTCCGTATGAGCTATTCCGGCAAAGACAAAGAAGTTGTTGAAATGCCGAATCTCATCGAGATACAGACTCGGTCATACGAGTGGTTTATCGAGAAGGGATTAAAAGAAGCTTTCGATGACATTTCCCCGATCACGGATTACAGCGGCAATCTTTCTCTTGAGTTTGTCGACTATGCTGTACACGAGGAGAACAAGAAGTATTCTATAGAAGAGTGTAAGGAGAGGGACGCTACTTATTCGGCACCTCTTATCGTTAATGTGCGTCTCAGGAATAAAGAAACCGGCGAGATCAAGCAGCATGATATCTTCATGGGAGATATGCCGCTTATGACCGAGACAGGTACCTTCGTTGTAAACGGTGCCGAAAGAGTCATAGTAAGTCAGCTGGTTCGTTCGCCCGGTATCTATTATGGTATAGATCATGATAAGACCGGTAAGACTCTTTATTCATGCCAGGTAATACCCAACAGAGGTGCATGGCTTGAATATGAGACGGATTCCAATGATGTATTCTATGTTCGTGTAGACAGGAACAGAAAGGTTCCCATCACGGTATTCATCAGATCCCTCGGTGTAGGAACAAATGAAGAAATACTCGAGCTTTTCGGTGATGAGCCCAAGCTTCGTGCAAGCTTTGAAAAGGACAATTCTCATGATTATGAGGAAGGTCTTATCGAGCTGTACAAAAAGCTTCGTCCGGGCGAGCCTCTTGCTGTAGAGAGTGCACAGGGACTTATCAACGGAATGTTTTTTGATGTCAGAAGATATGACCTTGCAAAGGTAGGAAGATACAAGTTCAACAAGAAGCTTGCATTCAGTCGCCGTCTCGAGGGACATACACTTGCAGAGGATGTTATCGATCCTTCAACAGGCGAGCTTCTCTTCTCGGCAGGTGAGATCCTTACAAAAGAGACTGCAAAGCAGATCCAGGATGCCGCAGTTCCCTTCGTTGTCGTTCAGACAGAGACAAGGAATGTTAAGGTACTTTCCAATATGATGGTAGACCTTAAGGCTTACGGAATCGATCCCGAAGAGGTTGGTATCACCGAGGATGTTTACTATCCCGTACTTAAAGGAATTTTGGAGAATTACGATGACGATGATGAGATAAAGGAGGCTATCAAGCTTTCCGTAAATGATCTCGTTCCCAAGCATATAACAAGAGAAGATATATTTGCATCCATCAATTACAATATGCACCTTGAATACGGTGTTGGTAATAAGGATGATATCGATCATCTCGGAAACAGAAGGATAAGATCCGTAGGAGAACTCCTTCAGAACCAGTATCGTATAGGTCTTACAAGACTTGAGAGAGTAGTAAGAGAGCGTATGACGACTCAGGATATCGAGACCGTATCGCCTCAGACACTCATTAACATTAAGCCTGTAACCTCTGTAGTGAAGGAATTCTTCGGCTCATCACAGCTTTCACAGTTCATGGATCAGAACAACCCTCTGTCAGAGCTTACACATAAGAGAAGACTTTCGGCACTCGGTCCCGGCGGACTTTCAAGAGACAGGGCAGGATTCGAGGTTCGAGATGTTCACTATACACATTACGGAAGAATGTGTCCTATAGAGACACCGGAAGGACCCAACATCGGACTTATCAACTCACTTGCTACATTCGCAAGGATAAATGAGTACGGCTTCGTTGAGGCTCCTTACAGAAAGATAGACAAGACCGATCCCGAGAACCCCGTGGTTACGGATGAGGTTAAATACATGGCTGCCGATGAAGAGGACGATTACTATGTAGCTCAGGCGAGTGAGCCTCTTGACAGCGAAGGACATTTCGTAAGAAATAACGTGGCAGGCAGACATAAGGAAGAGACATCAGAGTTCCCCAGAAGCCGTGCTGACTACATGGACGTATCACCCCGTATGGTATTCTCGGTTGCAACGAGCATGGTTCCTTTCCTTCAGAACGACGATGCAAACCGTGCACTCATGGGTTCCAACATGCAGCGTCAGGCAGTTCCGCTTCTTATAACGGATGCTCCCGTAGTCGGTACAGGAATGGAAAACAAAGCCGCAGTTGACTCGGGCGTATGTATAGTTGCAAAGAACGACGGTGTTGTTGAATTTGTTTCAAGCGATAAGATCGTGATCAGAACAAATGACGGCATTACCGATGAATATAAAGTAATTAAATTCGCAAGAAGCAACCAGGGTAACAGCATGAACCAGAGACCTATCGTTAAGTTAGGCGACAGGGTTAAGGCAGGAGATGTTATCGCAGACGGTGCTTCAACCCATAACGGAGAGCTTGCTCTCGGTAAGAACCCTCTTATCGGATTCATGACCTGGGAGGGTTACAATTACGAGGATGCGGTTCTTCTTTCGGAAAGACTTGTAAAGGATGATGTATATACATCCGTACATATAGAGGAATATGAAGCAGAGTCCAGAGATACCAAGCTGGGACCCGAAGAGGTTACAAGAGATCTTGCGGGACTTTCACCCGATGCACTTAAGGATCTGGATGAAAACGGTATCATAAGGATCGGTGCCGAGGTTCGTGCCGGTGATATCCTTGTCGGCAAGGTTACTCCTAAGGGAGAGACAGAGCTTACTGCCGAAGAAAGACTGCTTCGTGCAATTTTTGCCGAGAAGTCAAGAGAGGTAAGAGATACCTCACTTCGTGTGCCTCATGGAGCTTACGGCGTTGTTATGGATACAAAGGTATTTACAAGGGAGAACGGTGATGAACTTCCTCCCGGAGTAAATATGAAGGTCAGAGTTTATATAGCTCAGAAGAGAAAGATA
>CACYCJ010000403.1 GCA_902772925.1 uncultured Lachnospiraceae bacterium | reverse complement strand
TTTGTATCAACTCTTCCTTTTACAAAAACCGTAAGCTTCTTTGATTCTCTGTTTAATTTTACTTCCATTTTTTTAACCACCTTTTTTAATAATTTATTTTTTTACCCTAACGGGTATATCTGATCTGATTTAATATAATTCTGATTATTATATTTAATATATTCTACCAGTATTCATACTTTTTACGATATTTAATAATAAATATCATACATACCAAAAGTGAAATAGCTTCCGATACCGGAATTGCCAGCCACAGTCCGAAACCATCGAACAGTGCCGAGCATGCATACAGGCAGGCTATCAGGACAACCAGTGTTCTTATTATTGACAGAAGTGCCGAGATGAAGCCGTTCGAAAATGCCGTAAAAAGTCCCGAGTAAAATGTATTGAAGCCCAGGAAAAAGCAGGCATATACCGAAACCCTGAATGCAAGGTAAGTAATATCATAAATTCTCGTGCCTTTTTCAAAGAAGATTTCTACCAAAGGTCCCGCGAAGAAAAATGCTCCGAGGAATAACAAAACCGAAAGGATCACTATCCAGATATTACTGAGCTTAAATATCTTTTTTCTCATCTCCACATTTCCGGATCCGTAATGGAAACTGAATATAGGCTCCACCGCGGAGGTCAGTCCCATAAATACCGCTTCGAGAAAGAAATTAAGATACAAAGCTACCGAAAGAGCACTCTGCCCTTCCTCTCCGTAAAACTTAAGCGCCAGATGGTTCATTATCAGCGCAGACACACCGCCTACCATGTTGGAGATCATATCCGACGAACCGTTGTAGCAGATAAATCCTATTTCTTTAAATTTAGGCACTACAAACTTGAATTTATATACACTCTTTTTTGCTATGAAATAAAAGTATACGGCATATATAACAGTACAAAGGTAACCGATAATAGTTGCAAGGGCTGCTCCCATTATACCCATACCGAAGAACTTCATGAATACATAATCAAGCACACAGTTGAGCACTCCGCCGATCATTATAACCACAGCCGCAACAACCGACTTACCTTCACCTATGATAAGGATTCCAAGCTCGGACTGAAGGATTATGGCTATTGAAAAGGTACTGAGGGTATAATAATAAGGTCTGAGATATCCGATATTTACATCGGTCGCTCCGCAGGCCCTCATTATGGGTTCTGCAAAAATCAAGCATATTGCTGTGAGCAGCACACCTAAAACCACCGAGAAGATAATAGCACTTGAAAATGAAACATTTGCCTCATCATGCTTACCCTCTCCCAGCTTTTTTACCATCACCGCATTACCGCCGGTGCCGAGCATTATTCCGAGAGCTATGAAAAGACATATAACCGGGTAATAAAGATTTATTGCACTGATGGCGAGGTCGTCAACGAACTTCTCGATGAACATACCATCCACTATCTGATAAATAGCAATAAATACAAATGTAAAGATACTCGGAAATACGAATTTCATGAGGGACCAAAAGCTAAAATCCTGTGACAGCTCCAGTTTTTCCTCCTCGGAAAGCATCGCATTTTCATCCATTAATCAATTACCCCTTTCTGTTGAAGATACTTACGAACTTCTTCAAGAGATTATCACCGCTGCTTATCTCTTTTCTGAGACCTGCAACAGTCTGATCATGCTGTGAGGTGTATCTTACCATAGAATGAGTAACCTTCATGAAAAGATCCTTGAATTTGACCATACTCTCATCCTTATATCTGCTGGAGGTATAGTCTATCATCGCCTCAAGTCCGTCCTCACCGTCCAGGATCTCGATATCCAGAACAGTCTGAGAAGCCATCTGATTCTGTCTTATATCTATGGATTCAATCTGCATATCACCAAATCCGCCGCTGTCTCTTATATCCTGCTGATAGAGAAGGTAAGCAGCATCATCGGAAACAACCTCTGAATTCTTATCAACATAAGGATAGCAGCTGTACTTGATCGCACGCTGAACCTGCTCATGTACATCCTGATAAAGGTCACGGAGTGTTCTGTTATCAGAAAGGTGAAGGGCAACGGGAAGCTCTCTGAAAAGAAGTCCCACACTGCTCATCGAACAGGTATCCTCACGTCCGTTGAATACCCATGAAATCTTTATATCATTTTCCTTATTGTAAAATGCTATTGAAAGGATTGCTGCAGTGATAAAGAATTCATTTCTGCTTATCATGAAGCTTCTTTCGATAGCAGTCATTTCCTCATTCTTTATCTCAAGCTCTGTAAGGAGCTCACCGAAATCATTCTCTCTCGACTCATGATCTGTCTTAGGCTTAACAGACCAGTTATATCTTCCGTACTCATTTTCAAAGTACTGTCTTGCCTCTTCATAGAA
>CACYCJ010000402.1 GCA_902772925.1 uncultured Lachnospiraceae bacterium | reverse complement strand
ACGATTATCTCCAGCACAAATGCGATTTTATCCGACAGCTTTTCCTGCTTCATGCTGAGGCTGATATCCTTCCTGCCGATAAGATAATAATTCAGTGCAGAAATAATGATTGCCGAATAAAAGACAATAAGAAAAGTATTGCCATGTATTGTGTAACACATGGCAAACACTGAAAGTGCGAGTATTAAGATTTTATCCGTAATTCTACTCATAAGTGCAGTTTATCACACCATCCCCCCCTGTCAAGTTTTATCTCCGAAGTATTTTGTAAATACCAATCCTATCGACAGGCACACAAGCCCGAAGAGAAGCTGGAAGCCGAAGCATCCCAGAAGGTCCGTAAGGCCCGCACCCTCGTACCATATCTTATGGTTTGCCACGGAATACCAGTAGTTGGGGATAAACCGTCCCACTACCGCAACCTTATCTCCGAGGATTGAGAGATCGACAAATGTGCCGCCGAGGAATGCAAATGCAAGTCCGATTATGTTTGTCACATATGCGGCTGTGTTTGCCGTTCCGGTCTTGCCTATACCGAGAGGAAGACTTGTGATCATTGAAAGCAGCATCGTAACGCCGGCAGAGTAAACATATGCATTAAGGGCGGACAGCCACCATGCCTCGGTGAAGGCAAAACCCTTTGCCTTTACTATTGTGGTCACGACTACAAGGATAGTAGTTACCAAAACAGCTACTGTTATCGTACCCATTATAAGCGCTATATTTCTGCTCGTCATCTTTATTGATGAAACTTTAGTCCTGTTTTTCTTTTCCTTTTCATTAAAGCTGATGATGACCGAAAGCACGCCCGAGAAAATTATCGAAAGGATTCCGTAGGGAAGGAACCGGAAAGAAGTACAGACCGCTTCACACTCATCTACTGCAACCTTCTGTTTTGAAACAACATCGGAAATATCCAATGCTTCCTCCGCCTTTAAGGATGCATCCTTCAGAGACTTTCCCATCTGGATATAATCCGCAAGCGAGTTCAGATAATCATTTATCTGCATATTTACGAAAAGTCCGCGCGGCATGGAGTCGTCATAGGTTGCATCGAGAAGAGCTGTAAACTCACTGCTGTTTGCATCGGCCGCATTCATTTTGCTCACCTTCAGAAATGCATCACCGAAGCCTTCCGGTATCACTATATATTCGGCGATCCTCTGATAATAAAGCTGACTTTTTATCTGATCCTCGGTATAGGTATTTTCTTTAAGTGTGTGGATCTTTCCGAGATAGGAAACCAGTGCCTCTGAAACCTCCGAATGATCATTATCAACCACAAGCAGAGAATACCTTGCAAGAGTTACCGAGTTGTCTTCATTACTTTCACCGCCTGCCATGGCAAAAAGCATAAATATGATTATACAGGTGTACATGATGATAGAAGTTCTATGCTGCCTGACTACCTTGAAAAATGTTTTATATATATGCATGATATGCTCCTTTACCTTATTTTACAGACTCTTATAGCTTCCCTTGCGGGCAAGAAATAGCCCGATCAAAAGCATCACCGCGTCAATGACAAGTATGTAGATCATCGATCTGTAATACACTTTTCCGACGCCGTAAAGATTAAGTGAAAGAAATGCGTCTGTTATCACTGCGCACGGATTAATGCGGTTTACCAGGGGACATTTTTCCTCAAGAATGCTCTTCATATCTCCGAACATAAGTCCCGAGAGAAAGCTTCCGCCGAGTATCACAACCATTGCCAGAGCTTCCTTGATCTCAACCCTAAAGCTTCCGATATGTGCCACCAGAAATCCGAGGCTTGTACCCACCGTACTTGCAGCACAGGCGGTCAGATATATCATCGCCATATCTCCGCCGAATTTGATCTTAAGTCCGAATACAAGATAGGTGAGTGTGATAACGATGATCGTCATCTGAACGACTGTTACTGCCATAAGATCTGCCAGCTCGAGAAGCACCTTGTTGGCCGGTGAGCTTCCGATCCTTATTCCCAGGTTCGACTGATTTGCCTGTGTGTTGACTGCCGTATTCAGAGAGGCTATCGCACCCATCACGCATACCATTGAAAGCAGGTTGTAAAAATACGTGATAAAGGGATCTTTGTTTTCTCCCGCCGAAGATTTTCCGCTTACATATTCAAGATCATACGCGGACTCATCAAGAAGCTCATCTACATTTGTATCAGAATTAAAATCGTCGCCCGAAAGCTCATTCATTCTGTCTATAGTAAGGTTTACGCGATACAGGTATTTACTGATGATATTTGATAAAATGCTGTGCTTGACTCCGCCTCCGTTGATGAGAAGCTTCACATCACTGAGCTTATTTACTGTAATGATACCTGCAATGTCGCCGTCCTTAAGAAGCTCCTCGGCTTCCTCATGACTGCCTGCGGTCACCTCTTCGATCATCTTTGTTCCGTCGTCATATTCCAGATCCTGCATTAACTGTATGAAGGGAAGATCCGCCCTTGTGACATTTTTCGGATCGCCCGTCATATAATCAGGATTAAATGTGTCAAGCGATACATTTACCACATCATCGAAGCTTTCAATACTCTTGAGAGTATCAAGGTCTTCCTCTGATACGGGAGGTTCTTTAGTGAAATCCTGCCCCATCGCCTTGGCAGCAGCCTGCTCCGCGTAGTAATCCTCAATATCCCCTTCCATCCGGTCTCTGTCCAGATATGAGAATGCCTGTAGCCTTTGGTATTCCTCTATGGCACTGTCTTTTACTTCGATGACAACCGGTATGGGACTCGACTGTATCGTCCCGTAGATTGAGCTGAATGCAAAATAGAAAAGTGTTCCGAGTGCCAAGGGAAACAGCAGCGTCCAGATAATATATACCCTTGATTTTGATATAATCTTCAGTCTTGCTTTAAATAATCGAAAAAACATTTCCGGTTCCTTTCATATGAATAGTTCAGTCAGGATTTTTGTTATTCCTTGTCGCGGAGCTCCTTACCTGTTATCTCAAGAAATACATCGTTGAGAGTGGGAAGCTCGGAATATATCCTGTCGTAGTTAATGTTATTCTCCGAAAGATATTCGATAACATGAGTAATGTTATGCTTTCCGCCGTTGCATTTGATAGTAAGCTTATCGCTTATATACTGAACATCGTAAACATGGTTAAGCTTTTTGATTGCTTCGATGTCTTTCTCGGGAAGCTTGCGGATATCCACGATTACATTTTCGGTGTTCTTTATCCTGCTTTTCAGCTCCTCGCTTGTTCCCGATGCGATCTCCTTACCCTTATCCATAATGAGTATCCTCGAACATATCTGCTCAATCTCCTCCATATAATGGGATGTGTAAATGATGGTCGCTCCGGATCTGTTGAGCTCCACAACACCCTCGAGGATCTTGTTTCTTGACTGGGGATCGACAGCAACGGTCGGCTCGTCCAAGATTATAAGGTCGGGCTTATGAGCGATCCCGCAGGCGATATTAAGTCTTCTTAAAAGACCGCCGGAAAGCTTCTTGGGGGAGAATTTCCTGAACTCGTCCAGATCGACAAATCTTATCGCATCCTCCACATATTCCTTTCTTTTTGCCTTATCATTTATATAAAGGCCGCAGAAATAATCGATATTCTCATAAACCGTAAGCTCATCGAAGACAGCAACATTCTGACATACTACACCGATCCTTCTTTTAAGATCCCTGCGGTTCGGATTCATCTTTTCGCCGAACAGCTCTATCTCACCCTTATCATACGAAAGCAGCGAAAGGATACAGTTGATGGTCGTAGTCTTGCCGGAGCCGTTTGGCCCGAGAAGTCCGAACACCTCGCCCTCCTTTATCTCAAGGCTGAAATTATCCAGAGCGATAAGCTCCTTATACCTCTTTACCAGATTTGTGATCTTAACTACCGTATTACTCATAATCTCTCCTTTATGTGAATGCGGGACATATCCCGGCAACCGTGATTGTTGATACCATAATAACAAATTCCTTCCGGAATGGTAGTGAAGTGTGTCACAAGGTGAATGTGACAAATGTCACAAGTCACCTCCGCTCGTTGACAAGTATCGATTCGTATACTAAAATACCCAGACAATGTAAATTCCTAAATCAACCGGGAGTATAAAAATGCTGCGCAGATTTAAAGAAAAATACATAGGCGACAGTGCATTCTACAAAATGCTCATCGGGATCACTCTTCCGATAATCATTCAGAATGCCATGACAAATTTCGTCAGTCTCCTCGATAACATAATGGTCGGTCGGCTCGGGACCGAACAGATGTCGGGTGTTTCGATCGTAAACACCCTTGTTTTCGTGTATTACCTTTTCATTTTCGGCGGGCTCTCGGGCGTAGGCATTTTTACCGCGCAATATTTCGGCTGCAGGGATGATGAGGGTATACGGCAAACCTTCCGATATAAGCTCTGGATGGGCTTTATCATTACGGTCGCATTTACCTGCGTTATGATGTTTTACGGAGATGAGCTTATCGGACTGTATCTCACCAGCTCGTCCGACGGAGGAAACCTGGAAGCCACTCTGATGTTCGGAATGGAGTACCTCGGGATCATATTCTTTATGCTCCCCGCCGTTTATATCACCCAGCTTTACACAAGTACTCTGAGAGAATGCGGTGAAACGAAGGTACCCATGATAGCGGGCGTGGTTGCGGTCATCGTAAATCTTATCCTTGATTATATACTTATCTTCGGAAAGCTCGGTGCACCTGAGATGGGCGTGAAGGGTGCCGCCCTTGCGACTGTCATTTCCCGGTATATAGAAATGCTCATCGTTATCATATGGTGCATGCGCAACAAGGATACCCACACCTATCTGAAGGGAATGTATTCCACCATCATTATCCCGTGGGAAAGCACAAAAAAATTCTTCATCACCGGCATCCCTCTTCTTATCAACGAGGGACTCTGGTCCATCGGAGTGGCAATGCTGAATCAGGCTTACTCACTTCGCGGCCTGAATGTGGTAGCGGGGCTCAACATCTCAAACACCATCAACAATCTTTTCAGCATCGTATTTATCGCAATGGGTGATGCGGTCGCTATAATCATCGGTCAATACCTCGGCGCCAATGAAATGGAAAGGGCTAAAAAAGAGGATACGAAGATCATCGCATTTTCCATCTTCACCTCTGTCGTGATAGGTGCGCTGATGATCCTGTTCTCAGGCATTTTCCCCATGGTCTATAACACAAATGATGCTGCGCGTCTTATCGCGACTCAGTTCATCATAGTACACGCTGTCGCCATGCCAAAGGAGGCTTTTCTTCACACCTCCTATTTCACCATCCGTGCAGGCGGCAGGACCTTTATCACATTTCTTTTCGACAGCGTATTTATCCTCCTTATAAGTGTGCCGCTCGCTAATTTTCTTGTCAGATGCACTAACCTTCAGCCGGTAGTGATCTTTGCTCTCGTGCACACTGCCGACCTTCTGAAATGTGCCGTCGGATATCTTCTTATCAAAAAAGAGGTATGGATCAAAAACATTGTCAATTAATGGTTTTTGTCAGGCCATTTTTATGATAAAATAAGGGTAGTATGTAATCTGTCATTCCGGCAATACCCATTTCGTATCTGCCGGATGATAAGCCGAAAGGAAATATCCGCCATGGTAAGTATCGCCGTTTACTCTATGATATTTCTCGGAAGCGCCCTGATGATCTACAACATCTATGGGTTTATTCGCTACGGTCGTTTTGTCAGGGGACGGGAAAACTTCGGTAAGGAAATTACGATTCTTAACATTCCCATCATCCTTCTTATAATGTTCTTCCTCGGATATGTCGCCGTCGGGATTTTCGGAAAGCCCGATCTTCTTGTGGCGGGAATCCTTTTCGGGGGAAGTATCTTTGTTTTCGTTATGCTTCTGCTTCTCGAGCGGATCACCAAAAGAATAATTGAAAATGAACAAATGGAAGCCCAGCTCTTAGCTGCCGAAAAGAGCAATCAGCTGAAAAACAGCTTCCTTGCCTCCGTAAGCCATGAAATGCGTACTCCCATGAATGCGATCTTAGGGCTTGACACTCTCGCGCTTCAAAGAAGCGATCTTCCCGATGAGACAAGAAAGCAGCTTGAAGAGATCGGAACAAGCGGGAAGCACCTTTTAAATCTTATAAACAGTACCCTCGATATGCAGACAATCGAAAGCGGAAAAATGATCATCAGAATGGAACAGTTTTCTTTAAATGAAATCAGGACATCCATCGATGATATCGCCGATGCGCTATGCAAAGAGAAGGGACTCACCTACAGATCGATCGTCAAAAACGATCTTCGTTCAATCTATATGGGCGATGCAATGCTCATCAAAAAACCACTCCTTAATATGATTGAAAACTCTGTTAAATTTACCGATGCTCCCGGAAATGTGACCATGACGGTAGAGCAGTTCCCCAAGGGAACCGATTCCTGCATCTTAAGATTTACCATCGAGGATACGGGCATAGGAATGAGCCCTGATTTTCTCCCCAAGGCATTTGAGCTTTTCTCGCAGGAGGACACAAGCTCCACCAACCGCTACGGCGGACTCGGGATAGGTCTTACCAATGCAAAGCAGGAAGCCGAGCTTATAGGCGGAAAAATATCCGTAAAAAGCGAAAAAGGTAAAGGCTCTGTTTTTACATCTGATTTCCCCTTAAGGATAGTCGGCAAAGAGATTCTTCCCTTAAACGAAAGTGGGCATACAACTTCCGGAAGTAAAGATGAACACGGCTTCTCCGGCAAAGCAGAGGCTGAAAAAGCAAGCCTTGAAGGCCTTCGGATT
>CACYCJ010000401.1 GCA_902772925.1 uncultured Lachnospiraceae bacterium | reverse complement strand
TGGAATGGGATTAGGGGGCAGAAAAAGGTGAAACATTATAAAAATCTGGTGAGGGTTTATATGATATGGGCCATCATCATGATCATCATTCCGCTTGCTCTTATCGTCCTTTATTCGTTTACGACCGGCGGAAATGATCTGGTCAATATCAGATTTACTCTTGAAAACTTTAAAAAGATAACCGAACCCGTGTACCTGGATGTTTTGAAAAAATCCTTCATACTCGGATTTCTTTCCGTACTTATATGTTTTATTACGGGATATCCTCTGGCATATATAATATCCGGATTTAAAGACAGGACACAGGATCTTCTCATACTGGTCATAACCGTTCCCATGTGGATAAATACGCTTCTTCGTACCTACGCATGGATAAGTATACTTTCGGACAACGGGCTTCTGAACCGCTTTCTTGAACTTATAGGACTTTCCCAAGGCTCCTTCATGTATACTGATTTTGCCGTGCTTATAGGTCTTATCAGCGATATGCTTCCCTTTATGGTTATTCCTATCCACACATCCATAAGAAAGATAGATCCGGCGCTTATAGAAGCGTCTCACGATCTCGGTGCGGATAATATAACGACCTTCTGGAAGATAACCTTCAAAATGTCCATACCCGGAGTTATCAGCGGAGTAATGATGACATTCCTGCTTTCAATCTCAACCTTCGTTATCCCCAAGCTTCTGGGCGGCGGACAGTATTCGTTAATAGGTAACCTTATCGAAAACCAGTTTATCTCTGTAGGTAACTGGAACTTCGGTAGCGCAATTTCCATAATTCTGACAATAGTTATTTTGGTGGGTCTTACTCTTATGCGTAAAATTGACAAGGATAAGGAGGATGAGGAATGAAAAAGAGAAAAACCTTATCGATCCTTTATATAGTACTTTGCTTTTTATTCTTTTATACACCCATAGTGGTAATGATCATTTTTTCGTTTAATTCATCAAAATCACTTACGGGAATGACAGGCTTTTCACTCAGATGGTATGAGAGGCTGATATCGGACAGCTCAATTTTGAAGGCTGTATATGTATCGCTTTCAATTGCATTTTTCTCGACGCTGATATCTACGATAATGGGAACACTCACATCCATAGGTCTGTCGAAGAGCGGAAAGAAATTCAAAAAGATTATTCTCGGTATAAATGACATACCTATCATGAATCCCGATATTGTAACCGCAATCGGACTTATGATACTTTTCTCATCGGCTATGCTTGAGAAGGGGTATTTTACCATGCTCCTTTCACATGTGCTTTTCTGTACGCCTTTTGTAATAACCAGCGTATACCCGAAGGTGAGAAATATGGATCCGGCAGTTGCGGATGCAGCTCTCGATCTTGGTGCGACCCCGCTTGAAACTCTTGTGAAGGTCATTATTCCCATGCTGAAGGACGGAATTTACGCAGGAGCGCTTCTTGCATTTACCATGTCCTTTGATGATTTCGTTGTATCGTATTTCGTAACCGGAAAGGGAATCCAGAACATTTCTATAGTAGTCTATAATATGACTAAAAGAACCAATCCTACGATAAATGCTCTTTCAACCGTTGTTATACTGGTAATAGTAATACTCCTGGTGGTTTCAAAGGTTATCCCGGATGTTCTCAAAAAAATGTTCAGAAGATTTTTATGGGTATTTATAGTGCTGCTTGCCATCGTGACCATAATACTGGGAATACGAAGCAACAAAAAGGTACTTCGAGTATTTAATTCGGGAGAGTATTATGATCCCGAGCTGATAGAACGGTTTGAGGAGGAGTACGACTGTCAGATAGTATATGAAACCTTCGATTCCAATGAATCGATGTATACAAAGCTGCAGAGCGGCGCGGAATATGATGTGCTTATTACTTCCGACTACATGATCGAGAGACTTATCAAGGAGGACTATCTTATGCCTGTTGACTGGTCGCTCATTCCCAATAAATCCACTCTTGCCGAAAATTCCATGGGACTTGATTACGATCCCGACAATACCTATTCGGTTCCTTATTATTACGGAACGGTCGGAATTGTGTATAACGAAAATGAAGTGGATGAGAAGGACATTGAAGAGGGCTGGGAGATTCTCAGAAACGAAAAATATAAGGGCAATATCTACATGATAGATTCCGAGAGAGATTCATTTATGGTTGCTCTCAAGGCTCTCGGTTATTCAATGAATACCACTGACGAAAATGAGATCAGAGAAGCATATGAATGGCTTGTCGATCAGAAGAAAAATATGGATGTGGTATATGCCGGGGACGATGTGATGGATAATATGATATCCGGAAATAAGACCATGGCAGTCGTGTATAGCGGTGACGGCGCTTATGTAATGGCGGAAAATGAAGACCTTGCATATTTCGACCCCGAGGAAGGAACCAATGAATGGGTCGACGCAATGGTAATTACCAATGACTGCGCAGATACAAAGCTTGCCAATGAGTTCATCAACTATACTCTTGAATACGATGTGGAGGTGCAGAATACATATTTCATCGGATATACTCCCTGTGTCGAGCAGGTTGCGAAGGATCTGGCGGAGGAAGACTATGAAGGAATAAATGCATTTACTCCCGAATTCGGCAGACCGAAAAACGAAACCTTCCAGTATCAGGAGGCTGATATCAGACAGCTTTACGCAGACCTTTGGACAAAGGTTAAATCTTATTGATACAGAGTGACGCCCAAAGTCGTATATAGTTACTTCCAAAACTGTTCTTCGGTTTCTATTTTCCTCAAAACAAGTTTTTGAATTTGCACAAAACGCTCGAAAAAAAGCTTCGCTCAGACAGTCTCGCTTTTTTGGCAAATTCTAAAACCATTGTTTTGGCAAAATTACGAAACCTACGCAATGTTTTGGCAGCAACTACATACACCTTTTGGCTGTAAATCAATAAATAAAATTATCCATATTCATATGTGTGGTTCATAAAAATATATTGATTTTGGTTGAATAGTGTAAGATAATAATCGTATTGATTTTGCTTAGGCGGATGTGCGTTTTCGACTGAGCTTTTAGAGAATTGGGGGGATGATAATGTCAGAACAGAGAACGGCTTATAATAACAAGGAAATGCTTGCGTGGACGGCACATTTTTCGGATTATATGAATACAAGTCCGGAGAAAATAAAGCTGATAAATATATGCGGCAAGCAGAAAAATGTGGTTCCTACAATAGAAACTCATAAAAGAGTTATGATATTTGCGGATTCAACCCAGGAAAATCTCTTTTACGAGCTTTGGGAAAAGGGACTCGGTGAATATGATGTATGGTTTGCCCAGGGACTCATTCCAAATGACAGCGTAAAAAAATCAAAGATAATAGATATGGTCAACAAAAAGATCACGGTTCCTTCTGTTATCTTCATTGTGAACGAAAATACGAGAGAGTCCTACAGGCTCGGAATGAAAAATGAATTTTTCAGTAAGGGTACCGTAAAATATGTGGGTAATGAGATAAGAGCAGTCATTATGAGCATGCTCAATGTGGATTCACATGATACGATAGCGATAGTAAGCGGAGAGAGTATAGTTATAGAATCTGCGATCATCGCAAGTGAAGGTACGATCATCGCCGTTGAACCCGATGAGAGTGATAAAAGAGCGATGGAGGACAATGTAAACAAGTTCGGCCTTTATAATGTAATGATAATTCCGGACCTTACGGAAGAATCACTTGCCAAGATACCTGTTCCGAGGCTTTCGTTCATAGTCGCTACAAAATATCTGGACAGAGATATTGAAAGACTTCTTACAAAGAATCCGAAGATGCAGTTTGTAATTTACACATTGGAGCTTGACATCCTTTCGGATATTAAGAATATCTTTGAGAAGCACCATATTAAGAATATGGAGGTTACTCAGATAACGGTAAGTAAGACCGATAAAAACAGTGTGTTTGTGACTCAGCCGTCACCTTGGCTTATATCGGGGGAAATCTGATGGGGACTGTTTCAAAGGAACTCAGTAAGATCATGATCAGGGATCTTGAAAAGGATATCGAGAATGCATCGAATGCCGAAAAGGAGCTCGATAAATATTATCGTATCGTAAAAAAAGAGCTCGGCGAGGCAAAGGCAGAGCTCGAGGCTTTTCGTATGGATGAAACCCGTAACAGAAGGCAGTATACAGAGCTTACGATCGAGGAAACAAAGTATAAAGCATATATGAAGGATGCATTGGAAAAGGAAGACCTCGAATCGGCCAAAAGCTATGACAGACAGCTAAGCAGGATAGCAGAGGATAAAGCAAAGCTTGAAGAAAGCCTGGCTGTTATAAAAAGAACCTCGGAGCCTCTTTCCGCAGCGTATGAAAAGCTGCTCAGGGAAGATAAATACATTGAGGAAAAATATTACAGCATGAGACAGAAGCTGATGGAAACAAAAGAAAAAAGTGCACTTCTCGGTGCCGATATCATAGAAAGTACGGATTATAAGATATAAGGGGGAAGTAGGATATGGGAATATTCAGTAACCAGTTTGCAAATGTTGTTGAGTGGGAAGAATTCAGCGATGATATGATCTTCTGGAAATGGACCAATAAGGAGATCAAATC
Organism: uncultured Lachnospiraceae bacterium; assembly: GCA_902772925.1. GTDB lineage: Bacteria > Bacillota > Clostridia > Lachnospirales > Lachnospiraceae > Eubacterium_Q. The sequence goes on along the minus strand of CACYCJ010000401.1, from coordinate 3,330 downwards.
GGGATCGAGACTTATCATCAGACCCGGACAGGATGCTATCTTTTTATATAACGGTAAGGTAGAGGGAATATTCCGTGATGAGGGTGAATATGATATACAAAGTCAGATCATTCCGTTCCTTTCTACACTTAAAGGCTTTAAATTCGGCTTTAACAGCGGACTTCGTGCGGAAGTGCTTTTTGTTAATACAAAAGAGTTTACCATAACCTGGGGAACAAAGGGACCTATAATGATCCCTACTCCAAATCTTCCCGGAGGGTTGCCCATCCGCGCAAACGGAACCGCAAATATCAAGGTTTCGGATTATATGACGCTTATAGATAAGGTTGCCGGAGTAAAGACAAGCTATAAGGTTGATGATGTCAAGCTTCGTATCACTACCGTGCTCGATCAGCTTCTTATGAAGTGGATATCCAAGGAAGGAAAGGATATGTTTAATCTCCAGGCAAATGCTTATGACATTTCTGCAGGAATTAAATCCGATCTTGATATGGAAACTTCAAAGGACGGTATTTCCGTAACGGGATTCTCCATCAACAGCTTCAATTATCCGCCCGAAATTCAGGAGAAGATCAATAAGACTGCCGCTCAGTCATTTGTCGGCGATGTCGGAAGATATCAGCAGCTGTCAATGACCGACGCTATGGCAGAAGGAAAGTTAAACGGCGGCTCAACCATGGGTGATATGGCCGGAATGATGATGGGAATGCAGATGGCCGGCACCATGATGAATAACATGAATCAGAGCATGAACAATATGCAGGGCATGAACAATATGCAGGGTATGAACAACATGCAGGGTATGAACAATACGCAGGGAGGTCAGGTTCCAAACTTCTGTCCTAAATGCGGTAATCCCTCAAACGGTGCAAATTTCTGCCCTAATTGCGGCAATAAGCTGATTTAAAAATATGATGACTATAGGTGCTATTTTTGATCTCGGCAGCGTTATGATCTTTGATCGAGACATTCGGCTTATGGCATGGAAGCAGGCGGTTGAGGAGCTTGTCCTGAAGGATATAAGCGGTGACGATGTTGAACATTATATCAAAGGAAAATCGGCAAAGGATATCCTGGAGCATTTTACGGGATATCCTCTTTCGGATGAAATGACAGATCAGTTTTCCGAGGAAAGAGACAGGATATACAGATTTCTCATAGAGAAAAATAATATGGAGCTGTCTCCCGGATTAAAGGATTATCTGAATTATCTGATCATGCTGAAAGCGCCTCTTGCTATAACGACTACTACAGGTGTTGAAAATATGAGTTTCTGCTTCGAGTATTTCGGGCTTTCAAAATGGTTTAAGTGGGAAAACTGTATTATCGCACCGGACATAAGAAGAGCAGCTCCCGTTAAGGAAATGTATATGGCGGCGGCTGAAAAGACCGGGGTTGAAAAGGAACACATTATCTTTTTTTCCGGAACTGCAGCTGCGTCAGAGGCTGCTTATTCTGCCGGGATAGGAAATATTATCGGGATATTCGGAGACGGATGTGAATCTGAGCTTAAGAACAGGCCGGGAATTATAATGCTGACAAAAAACTTTGAAACGCTTAGAAATGATGCGGATTTACCGGGGTAAAACAAGTAATGAAAAGACGAAATTTTAATCATAATGATATCAATAAAGCAATCCTGCTTACAATTTCTCTATGCATAGTGGTATTGTTCGTTTATTTAATGTTCAACTACCAGTCCTTCAGCGGGGATATATCGGGACTCTTTATCGCTGTAAGACCTGTTCTGATAGGTTGTGCGATCGCATTTCTTTTGAATCCCATTTTAAACTTTTTTAAGAGTCTTTTTATAGATATGAATTCGAAGATATTTAAAAAGATGACTCCGGATAAAATCTATAAGCTTTCGAATGTTTTTGCGCTGGTGGCAACGATAATTGTTTTTGCGGCTCTTATCACTTCTTTTTTCCTTATCATAATTCCCGCACTCAGAGACAGTATTGTGAAGCTGTATGACAGTATGCCTCAATATATTGAAGTGGTTTCAGATTGGGCAAGGAAGATTCTTAAGGATAATCCGAGTCTTTCTGATTTCATTGTCAGCTATATGGCTAATCTTCAGCAGAATATTGTTAAAATCATTCAGGAAAGGGTTATTCCGAATGTGGATACTATTATCTCTACCGTGACGGAGGGAATTGTTGGCGGTGTAAGTGCCATTCTCGAGGTGATAATAGGAATCTTTACATCATTTTACATTCTTGCTTCAAAGGATACTTTGGGGGCTCAGTGTAAAAAACTTATATACAGTATATTTAAAAAAGAAAAAGGAAATGTCATCATGGAGGCGCTGGGGTATGTTAATCAGGTCTTCGGCGGTTTTATCAACGGAAAGATAATAGACTCCATGATAATAGGTATTATATGCGCGATTTTCTGTAACATTGTCGGAATGCCATATACCGCGCTCGTAAGTGTAGTGGTAGGAGTTACTAACATTATTCCCGTATTCGGACCGTTTATAGGTGCTATACCTTCCGCGCTGATAATTCTTGTTGATGATCCGATGATGTGCTTCGTGTTTGTAATCTTTATCATCATTCTTCAGCAGATTGACGGAAATATCATAGGTCCGCTTATCCTGGGAGATTCGACGGGACTTTCAGGCTTCTGGGTTCTTTTTGCGATCATTATCGGCGGAAGACTCTTCGGTATCGGGGGCATGGTGATAGGTGTTCCGGTATTCGCTTGTATCTATGCTCTTTTGGCACATTTTATCAAGAAGAGAATGAATAAGATCGGAATGGTAAATGATACCGAGTATTATGTCACGCTTCGGAAATTCGACGAAGACGGTAATCCTGTCAGAAGAAATAAGCATAAGACCGAAAGCAGTAGCCGTCATAAGAACCGAAGGATGGAAGAATTTACCATGAAGCAGAGGGAGAAGATCCTTAATAAAATGGAGCACGCAAATGAGTTTGCACATGCTGAGTTTGATAGGGATGAATATGACATTGATGTTCATGATAAAGGTAATCCGGACAAAGATAAAGATATAAATGAAAGCAAGGATACTGACCGGTAATGGAGGTTGTGATATGAAGTGTATAATGTGTGGAAATGAACTTGAGAACGGAGCAAAGTTCTGTGCTTATTGCGGCTCAAGTACAGATTTTTCGAAAAATCCGAATACCCGGGAAAGCTACGATGATAACCGAAATGATAACGGCAGAATAAATGATGGCAGAGATGACTACGAGAACCTGAATGACAGATTAAATAACGGAGGTCGTCAGGAATTCGATCGTAATTATGACAGAAATCGTGATCATGACAGGAATTACAACAGGGGCTATGACAGAACTG
>CACYCJ010000400.1 GCA_902772925.1 uncultured Lachnospiraceae bacterium | reverse complement strand
CCTTTCGGTACTATGTTGAATGTCGCGATTCTCATTATACCTGAGGGCTGAGCCATTGGCTCTTTTGAATTATTGAATTTACACCACTATACGGACTCTATCATACTCGGATATGACAAGAGGGAACTGATTCATTTAGTAATAAACAACCATTGATATATTTTCACACCCTGTGAATGTCGAGACGGTAGTTCTTTTAAGTAGGGAAAAGGTTGACGGATACGTGAACGTCGACTTGGACGTAGAAAAGCTTGAAAGCAAGGGCGGTACTGCTACTTATGCAGAAATCAAGGCTTATGTGATGGAAAAATACGGAATGAAGGTCTCATCACTTTATATAGGACAGACGAAGGATAAAGCTGGAATAAAGGAGCGGAAGAATTATTATATTGGTGAGGGGAGGAGCAGGGTTCCTGATTGCCCTCCCGAAAAGGAAGCTGCAATTATGGATGCCTTCCGGCATTTCAATCTGGTCTGAAAAAGAAAACATAAACTCGATGGACGCAAAGGGTGAAGTCATGTTGACCATATTAAGCAGCTTATCGCAAGAGGAAAGCAAGAGCATTTCCGAAAACGTCCGGTGGGGACAGCGAAAGAAATTCTCCGACGGGCGCTTCTCCATGCCGTACAGCAGTTTCCTCGGTTACGACAAGGGGCCTGACGGCACGCTGGTCATCAACGAGGAACAGGCAAAGCTGGTGCGAAGGATTTTCAAGATGTACCTGCAGGGGCTTTCGACCAAAAAGATCGCACAGACGCTGACAGAAGAGGGCATTAAAACCGTCAGGGGCAAGGATGTCTGGAATCCCGCATCGATCAACGGGGTTTTGCGCAACGAGAAATATAAAGGGGATGCCCTGCTCCAGAAAACTTACACGAAGGATTTCCTTTCGAAGAAGCGGAAGACCAACCGGGGCGAGATGCTGGAAAACCTGCGTTATGTGCAGGAGGAGATCGGAAAGACCGAGGAACTGGATGAGGAAGAGGTCAGGCTTACCAACGAGCTGATCGTCATCACCGGCCTGATGGAGGATGCCATCAACCGCAACGCCCGCGTCGCTCAGAATCAGGAAAACTACCAGAAAGCATTCGATGATCTGACCGAGCGTTACGAAACGACAAAAGCCAGGCTAGAGAAGGTGCAGGAGGCAGCCCACGGAAAAAAGTCACGCGGCCGTAAGATTGGAATGTTCATCGCCGCCGTTGAGAACCTTCCGGACAAAATCACGGAATTTAATGATGTGACCTGGACCTACATGGTAGACCATGTGACGGTCTACGCAAAGAACGACATCCGTTTTACGCTCAACAGCGTCGAGGAAATCAAAGCCTGAAAACAAATTTGCCCTGCTGGAAGAAAATCCGGCAGAGCTATTTTTCAGTACAGCGCGGCATGGGAATCCAAGCATATCGTGGCCTTGGAGGAAGGAAATCGGTGCAGCTGTTGTTTTCAATGAAGGAGGATGTGTGAGAATTTGGTTCTATTTTATTCCGTTTGACGACAGAAGTTGTGCCATACTCTCTGCGGTTTCCTGCATCCCTCGGTTAACCCACTCATCAATCCATCCCAGCATACCGTTCTGAACAAATGCTACAACATACGCAGAAAGATTATCCTGCTCAGGCTTTGGCCCATATTTTTCGAGATAGACCTCACGGAAAAGGTGAAATAGATTTCTTTCCCGGAGCAAGAGATAGAAATCACTGTTGTCTTTCAAATGGGCGAAGAAACTGCCATACATCTCGGAATCCTGGTCAGTTTTGCGAGTATGGTTATAATCATAATCCCACTGCTCAAGAAGGTTGAATATGTGTTCTTTAAGTATAGCTTCCTTGTCAGCGTAGTTACGGTAGAAGGAATTCCGGCTGACTTCAGCAGCTCCGGTGATGTCACTGATTGAAATGGCATCGAATGGTTTTTCTGATAGTAGAGATATAGTGGCATTTATAATAGCTGTTTTCACAAATGTATTACGTTCTGTATTGCCCATGATGGTACATTTCCTCCTCTTTTGTACCTTTTTACGAAGAGCAGCCACATGCTATTGACACGAAGCACCCTTGGTGGCATGATTGTTACATCAGAAAAGACAAATGTTTCATCATTATTGTATATCAGAATTTGCCTTGTGTCAATATGAAACGGAGGAAAAGCCATGTCGCTAACAGCAAAAAGAGTCATCATAATGCTCATTGTCATTTTGGTCGCTTTCGTACTCGGAAGACTTGCTTTCAGATTTTTTCTGAATCTGATGCTCGGAGGCACCATGTTTGGAGGTGACTTCCTGTGAGCAGAAAAGAAAAGAAGATAAAGAAACCCGGAAGAGGTAAATGGTCAGTGATTTATATTTTTGCGTTTATAGCTGCTTTCGGGCTGGGGCTTGCATCAAGATCCATCATTGGTGCTTTTACCAATCAATATAAGGTCGACTGGTCAGATGAAATAGGAACTATGTACACAGACCTGGAATACGGAGATAAGGATGCGAACAAATACGACCTTTATCTGCCGGCGGACAGCTCAAAGCCCGCTTATGGTCTTGTTGTCTATCTTCATCCCGGTGGATTTACCACAGGTGATAAATCCGGGGATATAGAAATGCTACAGTGGCTCTGTGCAAGAGGATATGTAGCTGCCGGAATCAATTATACCTTGCGCGATGAAGCCCATCCCGAGGCAAGCGTCTATTCACAGTCCATGGAAATAAAGGATGCTGTTCCTGTTGTTGTAGCCGAAGCGGAAAGACGCGGCTATCACATTGATGTGATGGCTATGGCTGGCGGCTCTGCCGGTCATTGTCTTGCCATGCTGTATGCATACCGCGATGCAGATGATGCTCCCGTTCCGGTTAAAATGGTGTTTGGAGGCGTCGGTCCTTCCTGCTTTTATCCGGAGGACTGGGGCTGCTATGGTCTTGATCAGGGTACTCCGGAAGCACTGGAAGCGGCAGCAGGTTTGTTTGGAATTATGGCCGGGAAGGAAATCACGCCGGATATGTTTGGAACCCCCGCCTACGATGAAGCGATGAAAGATATATCAGCAATGCTATGGGTGGATGATAATACAGTACCATCTCTCCTTGCTTATGGAGCATATGATAAAGTTCAGGGCTTCGGTGCATCCGTAAAATTGGATGCCGCACTGACGGCATACAACGTTCCTCATGATTACATTGTATTTGAGCATTCCGGTCACGGCTTGCAGAACGATTCTAAAATGGCAAAGCTGTATTCAGAAAAGATTGAAGAATATCTGAATACATATATGCCAGTGAAATAGCCTGGAGGTAATACTGCCATGTCTGAGACTAAAAAAGAAAAGAGAAAAAGAAATATGTGGAAACTGATTGCTATTGTACTTATGATAGTGCTCGTGGGTTCGCTTCTCCTGCGAGGCTTAGGGAACATTCTCTCCAAATCGCAGAGTGTCCCGGAAAACTACACGGAGACCGTGAAAACCGGCGGCAGTATTGAGGCGAAGTATCTTCAGAATGGGACGCATGATGTGGAGTATTTTGAGTACCCCGCCATGATGTCTTTTGAAAAGTTCGAAATCTACTATCCTACAGATATCGCCTCTGTAGAGAAGCTGCCTGTTGTCATTTTTGTCAACGGCACAGGTGTAGTAGGGTCGAAATATACTGCGCTTCAAAAGCATATGGCATCCTGGGGTTTCATCACCGTTGCCACAGAGGAGCAGAATGCGTGGAACGGCTTCTCTGCCGAAATGTCCGTCCGTGTTCTTGAATTGCTGAACACCTATCAGGAGGAAGGCAAGGAAAATCCGTTCTACGGCAAGGTCGATATGGACAGGATCGGCGTTACCGGGCATTCCCAGGGTGGTATTGGCGTCATCAATGCGATTACCGATCAGCGGCATGCGGATATTTACAAAGCGGCTGTGATGCTTAGCAGCACTCAGACAGATGGTGCAAAAGCATTGCTTTGGGATAATGATCCTTCGCTGATTCATACACCTATTCTGATGATTGGATCTACCGGACAGATAGATGCTGCCATCACTCCGCTGGAGGCAATGGAACATACCTATAGCATCATCCCGGATGGTGTGGACAAGGTAATGGCGAGAAGAAATGACTGTGATCATGGTGAAATGCTCTATTTCGGAGATGGCTATGTTACGGCATGGTTTATGTACTACCTGCAGGGAGATGAGGAAGCCGGAAATGCTTTCTTCGGAGAGAATGCGGAGCTTGTCTCTAATGAAAAATATCAGGATGTGAAAATAAGCAAATGAGGGCACAGGATAACCTATTGTTGCCGATTAATATCGAATCAAAGCGTCTCTTCGGAGGCGCTTTCTTATGCCCATCGGGAGGTGATAACTTGGACAGGCTCAAAGGAAAAGGATCATGGTCTGGACATTCATGGGCAATACCCGAATGTACCAAGCGCTCCGCAAATACGGCGACCGCATCAGCCAGATCGGACTTTTCTCCTTTAAGGTCAGAGCGACCGGGGAGATTTATGAAACAGGCGTGGCAATCTCCGATATGCTCACCTACATCAACATGTGGCCGCACATCAAGTGGCTTTTGACCGTGGCGAATGACGGTACGAACAGTATCTTCAAGACTCTGCGGGATAACACGAACGGCGCGCAGGATAAGTTCCTCTCGGAGCTTATCCGCATTATGCAGAAATACCCGTGGTGTGACGGCATCGACATCGACCTGGAAAAAGGCGATGGATATTCCACACATGAAGCGTCCACGCAGATGTTTCGCAATATCTACAACAAGGTCAAGGTCTATGACTCGTCCAAGCTGATGAACATCTGTCTGCTGGGTATGACGAGTGTCAACGGCTCTGTCGGCGGTGAGAACTGGTGCGTGTATGCCGACCTTAACGATTACTGCGATACTGCGTCCATCATGAGCTACGGTATTGCGTGGGCTGGCTCTGCGCCGGGACCGGTTTCTCCTCGTTCCTGGCTTGAGGGCATCTATAATTATGCCTCGCAGGTCATGGATACAAGTAAAGTATTCCTCGGAATGCCCGCCTACGGCTGGAACTGGCAGATATACGATGATCCCGCCAACCTCGGTAAAAGTTACAGAGGGACTTCCAACACCTACTATGCCGCGCAGAACTGGCTGAAGGGCTTGTATAACTTTACGGACGATGCTCCGCAACAGCCGTTCATCCCCATCGTGGGATATTGGGATGATAACAACAAAGTGCCATGGGCTTTGCTGCAGGTATACGCCTACATGGAGGGACGGGACGCTGTCAGCTACGAGTATCCGCAGATGAGCGGGACATATAACGGACGGCACTATCTGACTGCATACAGTAAGCAGCAATCGACAGATTTCGACAATATCGTCATCGACCGGGACGCAAGCGGATATGCAAGCGCGTCCGGCATCGTGTCGGTCGAAAACGGCATCGCAACGCTCGGTGATGAGGGCGCGGTATCCTACACCTTCACCATAGACACGGCGGGGATCTACGATGTGGCGGTGCGGCTCTGTTATCCGTTCTGGGATAAGAACGGTGTCTATGTGAACATATTTCAATATATACCTGATGATCAGCTGAATATCCTTCGATTTGATACTATGACGGATGAATGGCTTGATGATTGTTTCTTTTTACGAAGATTGAAAAGTTGTGCCAGTAACGGCGCAACTTTTCAAATTGCTTCTTGAAAAAAAGATGCAGCGGTGGTATTCTCAATATAAATTCAGGCCGTAACGTCCTGAATTTTCAAAAGGAAGGAGCGGCTTTTCATGATTGCAAGAGATTCTTATATCCGGCTGCTTAAGGAGTATATGCATGACGGGCAGGTCAAGGTAATCACAGGGATACGCCGATGCGGAAAGTCTGTTCTGCTTTTTCAGCTGTTCTATGAATATCTTTTGAATTCCGGCGTTCCGGAGGATCACATCATAAAGCTTGAACTGGATAAACGAAAGGATGCAAAATACCGCAACCCGATACGGCTGGCAGATCATGTAAATGAATTAATTTCAAACAATCCGCAGCAGTTTTATCTCTTTATTGATGAAATTCAATTTTGCTATGAAACACCGGATCCTGATAATCCGGGATACAGTATTACCATCTACGACCTCTTAAACGAATTGAAAGACTCTCCAAATCTGGATGTTTATGTTACAGGAAGCAATTCAAAAATGCTTTCCAAAGATATCGCAACTGAGTTCAGAGGAAGGGCTTCGCAGATCCATGTATATCCACTTTCTTTTTCGGAGTATAATCAGGCGATGGGCGGTGACCGCAGGGATAATTTTGAACAATATCTTATCTACGGTGGCATGCCTTATCTGCTGAACCTTCACAGCATCCGGCAAAAGCAGGACTATCTCCAGTCGCTTTTTCGGGAAGTTTATATCAAAGACATTATCGAATATAACGGTATTGAGAGACAGGATATTCTGGATGATATGCTGGACTTTTTCAGCTCCTCCGTCGGTTCGCTGACCAATGCAACGAAAATCGTCAACTCGCTGAATAGCGTCAAACATGCAAGTGTCAGCAATAATACGATTAGCGCATATATCGGTTATATGATCGATGCTTTTCTCATTTATGAAGCGCGGAGATATGATATTAAAGGCAAATCCTATTTCGAATATCCTAACAAGTATTATTATACGGATATCGGGCTTCGGAACGCACGTCTTCAGTTCAGGCAGATCGATCCGGGACACATGATGGAAAATATCATTTATATGGAACTAATCCGTCGAGGATATGCGGTGGATGTAGGAGTTGTAACAGATCGCCGGAATGGACAAAAAAAACAAAAGGAGATAGACTTTGTCGTTAATCAGGGGGATAAACGTATGTATATACAATCCGCCTGGCAAATGGCAAACCTTACTAAAGAAAATGCAGAAATGGATTCGTTGAAATTAACAAACGACTTTTTTAAGCGAATCATCATAAGGTCTGACATCCCCGGCATGATGACAGATAATCAGGGAATCATCCATTGTAACATTATAGATTTTCTACTTCGCGAAGATCTTCTTATTCCCTGAATTATTATTTCATCTCATATCGTTTATAGGAAAGGGGCATTGGGAGGTTCGCTAAGCTGCGTCAGAATTACGAGTGAAAGCAGGATCCGATATTCAAGGGTTCTATATTTCTTTAGCATAGATCGGCATATCATTTTGACAAATGGTTTTATCAAGAAAACGAAATCCATCCATCCGTATTTTGCAGCGTCTTGAAGCAGGGATGGGCATGGCACTGAACCTGGAGTTTCTCCCGGAACTTGTAGGTACAACAGTGAAAAGATGAACGATCGTTGTAACGCCGGCGGACTTTGTGAAGATCATTGCGAATACGCAAGGACGTTCAGAGTGAGCTTTCGCTGAACAGCCTGATTGATAACATTCACTGATAACATTTTGATAACAAAAGTTCAGATAACCCATATAAGCAGGATAACTGAACACAAATGGAATCACGAAATATCACAGAACCTATTCATATTTGCTTAGAATCACCTTTTGCTTAGTGAATTGGAATGATAGGTCAAGCCTGAAAAAGCCTTATTTTATGCGGGCTGCAAGCAAAAATGTTT
>CACYCJ010000399.1 GCA_902772925.1 uncultured Lachnospiraceae bacterium | reverse complement strand
CGCACGGCCCACCTTTGCCGACGGGTAAGGCTTTCGAGTATGCATCAGGCATACTCGTTCCGTACACGCCCTGCTCCGTAGGAGCAGTCCTGCGTAGCAGGATTACCCCGCGGCCCACCTTTGCCGACGGGTAAGGCCCCGGAAACGGATATCCGGTTTCAAATTATGTAAACCAAAAGAGCTACAGGCAGATTTATTCAAAACCTTCGCAAGGGGTTTTGAATAAAATCTGCCTGTAGCTCTTTTCAAATTGTAAACATTGCCTTTTATAGTTGCTCTACGGCCCAAAAGCAATAATATTGCCCGTTTTGCTTTGATTTAATGCTTTTCCGCTTTTATTACTCGCTCTACAGTTCAAAAAGCAATAATTTTGCCCGTTTTGTCTTGATTTTATTGCTTTTTCCGCTTCTATAACTCGCTCTACGGTTCAAAAAGCAATAATTTTGCCCGTTTTGCCTTGATTTTATTGCTTTTTCCGCTTCTATAACTCGCTCTACATCTCAAAAAGCAATAAATTTGCCCATTTTACCTTGATTTTATTGCTTTTTCCGCTTTTATTACTCGCTCTATAGTTCAAAAAGCAATAATTCTGCCCGTTTTGCCTTGATTTTATTGCTTTTTCCGCTTCTATAACTCGCTCTACAGTTCAAAAAGCAATAATTTTGCCCGTTTTGCCTTGATTTTATTGCTTTTCAAGAACAAGCAGTACACCAACATTATTCTTCTGCCTTCACTCCTTTTATGAGCAGGCATCTGATAGCGTTCAGTACTGCAAGTATCAGCACCCCTACGTCCGCAAATATCGCAAACCACATATTGGCTATTCCGAACGCTCCGAGGATCAGGCATCCGAGCTTTACTATTGTGGCAAAGCAGATATTTTCCTTTACTATCGTAAGGCATTTCCGTGATATCTTTATCGCGGTCACTATCTTTAAAGGATCGTCATCCATTAGGACTACATCCGCAGCCTCTATCGCCGCATCGGAGCCCATGGCTCCCATCGCAATTCCTATATCCGAACGCGACAGTACCGGCGCGTCATTTATTCCGTCACCGACAAATACAAGTCTGTCCTTTTCCGATTTCTTTTCATTAAGCAGCTCTTCTACCTTGGAAACCTTATCCTGCGGAAGCAGATCGCTGTATACCTTATCAACTCCGAGCTCTGCAGCCACCTTATCCGCAACCTGCTTCATATCTCCGGTAAGCATTACAGTCTGTCTGATGCCGTTTCTCTTAAGATCTCTTAAAGCCTGTCTGCTGTGAGGCTTGACAACATCGGAAATGACAACATGCCCGGCGTATTTTCCGTTGACCGCCACATGAAGAATGGTCCCGGGAGTCCGGCATTCGTGCCACTTTGCTCCGACCATATCCATCAGCTTTCCGTTTCCGACCGCTATCACATCGCCGTTTACCCTGGCCTTAACGCCGTGACCGGCAATATCCTCTACATCCTCGATAACGCAATCATCAGCCTCGTTCGGATATGCATTTCTGATTGATGCGGCAATGGGATGCTTCGAATGTCTCTCAACATGAGCTGCAAGATGAAGCAATTCGGTCTCATTCATCTCACTGGGATGAACCGCCGCAACCTCAAACTCACCCTTGGTAAGGGTTCCCGTCTTGTCAAATACAACCGTCTTTGTCTCGGAAAGAATTTCCAGATAATTCGATCCCTTGACAAGAACACCGTTTTTACCTGCACAGCCGATACCCGCAAAAAAGGATAGCGGAATGCTGACTACAAGTGCACACGGACAGCTGATAACAAGGAATGTCAGTGCCCTGTAAATCCATGTGCCCCACGCCATATCCTTACCCATTATAAGAAGGATAAGCGGCGGGATGACTGCAAGCACAAGCGCCGAAATAACAACGACCGGGGTATATATCCTCGCAAATCTTGAAATAAAATTCTCTGATTTTGACTTTCTCGAGCTGGCATCCTCGATAAGCTCAAGCACCTTTGATACGGTAGACTCTCCGAATTCCTTTGTGGTACGGAGTCTAAGAAGTCCGGTCATATTTATGCAGCCGCTTATCACCTCATCGCCTTCCTTTACATCTCTCGGAAGAGATTCTCCGGTAAGGGCCGATGTATTAAGAGAAGAATTTCCGCTTACAACAACACTGTCGATGGGCACCTTTTCGCCCGGTCGAACGACAATGATCGTACCTATCTCAACATCATCGGGATCCACTTCTTCAAGCTGTCCGTTTTCGGTTTCGATATTTGCACTGTCGGGAGCAATGTCCATCAGGTCGGAAATATTCCTTCTGCTCTTTCCTACCGCATAGCTCTGGAACCATTCACCTATCTGGTAGAAAAGCATTACCGCGATAGCTTCATTATAATCGCCGTTTCTCTGATAAACCGCAAGGGCTATCGCTCCGAGAGTTGCGATTGCCATGAGAAGACATTCATCCAATGGCTGTCTGTTTTTTATTCCCTTAAAAGCCTTAATCAGAATATCGTACCCGATAAGAAGATATACGCCCATATAAAGCACAAACTGCAAAATGGCATTTATATGAACAAAATGCAGTGCTACGACCAGCACGGCTGCTATGATTATTCTGATAAGATTCTTTTTTTGCTTCTTATTCATTCAGGTAACAACCTCGATCTGACCTTAGATAAAAACTTCACAATCGGATTCAACCTTTTTGCAGTTTTCTCTCACTGCCTTCATTACTGCATCAACATCAGCACCCTCATCAAACTCAACCTTCATCTTAAGAGCCATAAAGTTAACGGTGCACTCCTTAACTCCGGGAGTCTTGGATGCTGCAACCTCCATTTTATCTGCACAATTAGCACAATCAACATCAATCTTGTAAGTCTTTTTCATAACATAAATCCTCCGTATAATAAAAATGTCATACAGACACCATAATATAAAAATGTCACACAGACACCATATAATGAAAGTGTCATACAGACACCATGTAATTTATCGCTTACATACATTTGAACATATGCATATGCGTTAATATGTTCTGATAATATACCAAGCTTTTCCATTTGTCAAGCACATGTTAACTGATTT
>CACYCJ010000398.1 GCA_902772925.1 uncultured Lachnospiraceae bacterium | reverse complement strand
GAGATATGTCAATGATTCAGCTTCAAAGCTGTCAAGGGTTGTACTTCCCTATGTTCAGCAGTCTGTTTTTATACCGACCTTTTCCGGCAAAGATGTATTTCCCGGAAGTGATGTTACAGTTACAACCGCAAGTATTTCGACATCGGCAAAAAATATATGCCTGATGAAGATTACTGAGAATGGGATAGAAAAGATAGCGGATGAGAATTCCGATATCTGTACTACGGAATCTGTCAGCACTTATTACAACAAATATATTTTTGAACTCAGCAATTTAAAAGCTGAGGATTCGGGAAGATATTTTGTTTCTTATGTTAACTCAAATTGGATGTATATCTCTTCGTATGCAAATATCAGAGTAGGAGAAACAAATGTTAAACGTGCTTACATAAAGAACGGACTGAACTATGTAGGTACAAGCTATTATGAAAAGAGCGAGGACTATCTTGAAAAAATTGCATCAATGCTGCCTACCGCATTCGATCTGACGATAGAATACGAAAACGGGGACAGCATAACAGTTCCTTATTCGGGAAGCTGGTCGGTTGACACCGAAACTAAAGACTTCTATATTTCAGCCGATGATATAGAGCTTCCTCAATACGTTAATGATGAAAATGAAGTGCTGAAAAGAGTAAATATATCATATGGCACTTCATACATTTCGGCTCCCACGACAACGGGTTCGGATGTCTTTCCGGGAAGCGATGTTGTGCTTTCATCGAGGATATCCTCATCGTATGTGGGTGTTACACTTAATAAAGTGACAGATACAGGCGTTGTGAAAATAGCAGATTCCGATTCGGAAAGTTGTACGGTGACCGAGGACGGATCATATAACAAATATGAATTCTCACTGAATGATCTGAAAGAGGAAGATTCGGGAAGATATTTTATCACATATACAAATACCTCAAAGACATACTTGTATGTGACCGCCATCAGAAGCTTAAGGGTCGGAGACACCAAGATAAGTTCCGTATCCCTGGCATCCGGGTATACAACGATATATACAAACTACAATGATATGACGGATGATTACTTCGGTGCGGTTTCATCGGTGCTTCCTAAGGAAGTGGTGATAAAATGTGAGAACGGAATGACATTCAACAGGACGATAAATGCCGACTGGTACTTTGATAAGACAACTTCACCTTATGCATTTGTCCTTCCTCTTGACGAGATTGAAGTGCTGCCGGATTACGTAAGTGATGATGACGGTATACTTACAAAGCTTAGAATTTCAAGAAGAGGAACGACCACAAATGCCGTTGCCCAAATATCTCCCAATGTATGTGAAGATGGAGGCAGTGCCGCGATCACCGCATCGCTTCAGACGAGTTGCGCTTCGCCGGTTTTATATCGATATGAAGCAGGCGGAAAAGCAATGCGTCAGGCTGATGAGAATTCTTCAAATTATTCGGTAAAGGAAAATGCTTCAAGTACATCTTTGAATGATCATACCTTTACCCTTTCGAATGTTCAGAGTACGGATGAAGGTAAATACTTTATAACCTCGGAAGATTATTACGGAAATAAGCTTTTATATGTAACAAAACCGGAATCACTTACATTTGATATCCCCGTAAGCAAAGTTACTCTGAATGTGCATGAAGCAGAAACAGACAAAGGTGCAGATGTTGTGCTGCAGGCAACTGTTTTGCCGAATAATGCATTAAATAAAAAGGTTACCTGGACATCGACGGGAAATGCGCATTTTTATAATGTTACAAAGGATACAGCCACATTTTATGCATATGATGTCGGTGAGCATACCGTTACCGTTACCACTGAAGACGGCGGTTATACGGATACCTGCAAGATAACGGTATTTGGTACGTACGCTACACCTTCGGCACCTGCAATTCAAACCGTTACCTCCGACACTGTTATTATTCAGAATGCAGGCAGCGTTTTATACTCTATGGATAAGGAGAACTGGCAGGAGTCAAATCTGTTTACGGGACTTGAACCGAATACGGAATATACATTCTATGAGTACAGACCCGCATCCGGTTATTACAGAGCAAGCGGCATATCTGAAGGAAAAACGGTAAAGACATTGCCGGTAGAGGTTTCTTTGGTCAGAGTAGAAGCGCCTTCGACAAGTGTTGAAAAAGGAAATACACTTCAGCTTTCCGCAAATGTACTTCCTCAAAATGCCACATTCAAGACTGTTACCTGGTCCTCATCCGATGACAGTATAGCTACCGTTTCCGATTCGGGGCTGGTTACGGCAAAAAAGAAGGGCAGCGTTACGATTAAAGCCACTGCGATAAATGGTAAATACGGTACTGTTAAGCTTACGGTTACGGGAATTCTCGTAAATGTTGACTTTGAACTTGATAAGTCCGAAGCTTCCGTTAATTCCGGAGACGAAATGGATGTATCGGAAAATCTCGGTATTAAGAGCTATGAAGTTACACCTGTAAATCCCGGAAGTGTCATAGGTGATGATGAGAAAAAGGTGGAGTTTACCTTTGAGTCGGAAGACGATGCTATAGCGAAGATTACATCCTCCACGGAAACAGGCACGGTTCTGAAAGCGATGGCTCCCGGCTCGACAAGAGTAAAGGTTACCGCAACGGCCTACGACGGAACTAAGACTATAAAGTACTGCACGGTAACTGTAAACTGGAAGCTTGCAGCACCTGTTGTTAATGATGACAACGTTATTTTTGAAAGTGATGGAACAACAAAGATTTCAGGAATTTTATATGACGGAAGCGCTGCTGTATCTGACAGTGATCATGAGTTTTATTACAGTATTGACGGTATAAACTTCGATACCGTAAATGAATTTGTTCTTGACGGCGACACGGATTATACACTTTATGTCAAGGATGTTCCTACGGATAATGGATACCTGCGGGAAAGCAATGTGACGGAATTTAACTTCAGGACTCCTGTGATAAAGGTTAATAGCATTACTCCGGATAAGAAAAAACTAAGTATCGAAAAGGGTGATAATGAAAGCGTGAATCTGACGATTCTTCCTGCTAATGCGAATGATAAGTCATTTGGCGTAAGCTTTTCGGAGGCTGAAATCTGTTCATATGAGACTATGGAAAATACGGTTACATTTACGGGAACCAAACCCGGCAAAACCGTAGCAAGAGTTACATCGACGGATGAAAATGCATCGACGGAAATTGAGATAATCGTATGTACCACTGCCGATACACCTTCAAAACCCGTGATAGAAAAGTATAATTCCACATCGATAACGGTTCAGCCGGTTGACGGCATTGATATCAGATATTCTCTTGATAAGGAAAGATGGCAGAAGTCAAATGTGTTTACGGGGCTTACACCTGAAACGACATATACTGTTTATGCCAAGGATTTCGGCTCGGAATATGTA
Organism: uncultured Lachnospiraceae bacterium; assembly: GCA_902772925.1. Lineage (GTDB taxonomy): Bacteria > Bacillota > Clostridia > Lachnospirales > Lachnospiraceae > Eubacterium_Q. Next base: position 1,468 of record CACYCJ010000398.1, on the reverse strand, counting down.
AGACCCGGCGCTATCAGCGAAGGTACTGAAGTTACCACTATCAGAAAAGAGGATGATCCGGATTATCCTACGATTAAGGTTGAACAGATAAGCTTAAGTAAAGAAAATGTAAAAATGTATGTCGGAAATAAAGTGAAAGTTTCTGTCACAATACTTCCCGAAAATGCTGATATTCAGACATACACATTCGCACTGGATGATAATGATAAAGCGTTTGCGGAACGTACCGAAGACGGGACTATAGAAGTGACTGCCAACTCGACTGGCAAGGAGATACTGAAAGTGGTTTCAGATGACGGAGGGCTTGAAGCAACAAGTATTATTGAGATATGGGATGTATATGAAAAGCCTGCGGCTCCGGAAGCTATGAGTATCGGAAAGACAAGCGTAGCGCTTAGGGAAAAAGAAGGCCTTGAATATTCCATGGATAAAAATGATTGGAAGAAGAGCGGAACTTTCACAGGGCTTAAGCCCGGAACAAGGTATACCTTCTATCAGAGAAAAGCTGCCAATCCTGAAGAATATTATGAGGCAAGTGAGGCAAGTGATCCGACGGAGGTAACGACCAAGACTGAAGTGAAGCCGGTTGATCCCGATGCTCCTGACGATCCCGATGACCCTGTTAAGCCGACTGTTACTACAGTTAAGATGCACAGATTATATAATCCTAATTCGGGTGAGCATTTCTATACTGCATCCGATGCGGAAAAGGATAATCTTGTATCGGTAGGTTGGAAATATGAAGGAATCGGCTGGAATGCGCCTTCAAAATCAAAGACGCCGGTTTACAGATTGTACAATAAAAATGCCGGAGATCATCATTATACCTTCAGCGCAGCCGAGAAGGACATGCTGGTATCGGTAGGATGGATATATGAAGGAATCGGCTGGTATTCGGATGATGCGAAGTCGGTACCTCTCTATAGGCAGTACAACCCGAATGCTTTAGCAGGAAGTCATAACTATACCACTAGTAAAGCGGAAAATGATTATCTTGTATCTGTCGGCTGGAAGGAAGAGGGCATAGGCTGGTACGGAATGAAATAGAAAAGTAGAAAAAATAAACTTTCACAATTTAAACACAATTTTTACGCATCTTAAACATATTTTTATTTTATATTCTAATCATTCCAGATATGGAACCTATACCTTCCCCCACATTTTTTCATACCTAAGGGAGCTGAGAAATCGGCTCCCTTACTTATTGTATAAATAACCCGGAATTTCATTATGCATGACTGAAATCCGTGGTTATCCGGTCGGTGTAATGAAAGAACTTGATATTTATCTTTATGATAATTATAATTAGACGAAGTGTCGGGGATCCTCCGGCAGCTAATTAAAAACAGACGCATTTTTCATATTGATAGAATAAATAATCGAGGTAAATTAAAATGGAGAAAAAAGCATTTATCACAAAAGAGCAGGCGCAGGAAATCATTAAAGACCATCCTACGCCTTTTCACAT
>CACYCJ010000397.1 GCA_902772925.1 uncultured Lachnospiraceae bacterium | reverse complement strand
GCTTCTTTTTTGTATTCAAACTCGGCATCATCCTTACCGTCTGAATCCGTATCAAGTGAAACCTCATAGTCAGTACCTGCAACAGCACCTGAAACCGAAACCGTTGCCCTTTCGGGAGTAAGCTTCAAAATCTTAAATGTGTCTTCACATATTATCTTTTCGTAAGCTTCCGTTTCGGGAATCGTTGCACGGATACTATACTCTCCTGCGGCCGCAGGTTCATCCGTCGAATAAGCGGTATCGGGATCCGACGCCTTCTTATATTCGAATACAGCATCGTCTTGACCGTCGGAATCTGTATTAAGTACTACTTCAATGGAATCTCCGACATATATGTCATCTACGGATACAGATGCTTCTTCGTCAATATTCTTCAGTATTTTAAATGTATCGGTAACAACTATCTTTTCATAATTATCAGTCTCGGGAACGGTTGCGCGAACCATATATTCGCCGGCTGCCGCAGGCTTTTCTTCGGTATAGGCACTTTCGGCTGCATCAGCCTTTTTATACTCAAATACCGCGTCATCTTTTCCGTCGGAATCGGTAGTGAGTACGGGATCATAATCCTCACCCACATAAACATCATCTACAGTGACAGAGGTTACTCCGGGATCCTTAGGACTTATCGTATAAGCTTCTGATACACATTGGATTTCTTCATAAGTATCAGTCTCGGGAACCGTGGCACGAGCTATATATGTACCCTTTGCAAGAGGCTTTTCGGTGCTGTATTTACTGTCATCCTCATCCGATTTCTTATACTCAATTACAGCCAGATCCTTACCATCGGAATCAGTTGTAAGTACCGGCGTGTAGTCCTCTCCCGCTGTGGAACCGGGAACCGTAAGAGTTGCAGTGCTCGGAGTAAGTCTGTTTATCTTAAATGTATCGAAGCATTCATCTTCTTCATAATTATATGTTGCAGGAATATATACACGAACCTTATATTCACCACCGGCAGTAGGAACAGTGGTCGTATATTTATCATCGCCTTCGGTTACTTTTTTGTAATAATACTCTGCATCATCCGCTCCATCCGAATCCGTGGTAAGAACGGGACTTATCGGAGTACCTACCGTAACATCCTCTACACTCACGGTTGATGTGGGAGTCTTTTGCTGCGCGGTAAATGTTATGCTTAAGGTAAGCTCATTAGTTGAAAAATCTGTAGCGGTGATAACATACTGAGTCGTCTCGGGACTTGACTCTATAAGAACATCCGCCTTTCCTTCAACTACTTCGTAAGACGTTGTATTTACCGTAACCTTGTCGAGATTTTCATCCTCGATAGAAAAGCTGAGAGCATTTCCGATCAGCTCGGCACCGTCTGAAAGAGCAACTGTTCGTCCGTCCACCTTAGGAGTTCCGGTGATGACCGGTGCATCAGAATCAAAGATTATATCGGGAAGAACCCCCATACCCAGGCTTCCGTAGGTTTGCATATAGGTCTCGGCGCCGTCACCTTTCTTCAGATAGAACTCCAGATCATAATTAAAATTATAGCCATAGGTTTCCCGGTATAGATAATCATGATCAATTGTCATAAATGACTCGAACTCGCTGCCGTACGAATCCTTTATCATACATCCCGATGCAGGCTGAATAACAATACTTTCCTTTGCGTAAACATCGTTATAAAGACCTGATATGGACACATAATTTCCATCCTGTGCTTTAGGCATCTCTTCAAGAGGAAGGAATTTTACCTCAAAGCTTATCTCTTCCTCCGCCTCACCATAGACAGAATTACCTTCAAAGTATGCTCTTATCCTGTAACTTCCGGTGCTTTGTGTAATACTGCTGTCGGGTAATCCGTCGATCCATTCGGGGTCACCGTAGCTGTCGTCACAATATGAATATAGGATATCTCCGCCCAGCTCATCTAATGATACTTCGCCTCCATGCTCCTCACTGAATACTTCGATTTCAAAAGTATCCTCAGGATTTGTTCCTATATAAACGGTATTATCTTCTTCGTCACCTATACTAAGCTCAATAGAAATCGGTTCCACCGACTCTTCGGGAAATATTTCGTTAACCTTCTCTCCCGAGTGAGAACCCGTCAGAGAAACCACATCACTCTTATAATCGCTTTCTCTGTCGATTATTACATCAAATGTACCGCCGCCCGATGTGACAGTGGCATTATAGGGCAGTTCAAGCGAAAAGCTCGGATGCATCATGTCATCGAATCCGGAAATATTTATACTTCCACCATCATTAACTATAAATGTACCTTCAGACCCGGCCACATTATCCAGTCCCAGATACATATTATCGGCTATAACAGTCGCAGCCTCAGATTGATTTAAAAATGTACTGCCCGGATTAAAGGTACTAAATCTTACGGTTCCGTAGTTATCCACTCTTGCTTCGGTTGCCAGATTAGTCAGATTATTCAGACTGATATCCAAATCTGATTGCACGATCAGTGCCGCTCCTCCATCATAACCTTCACCCGCAACCGTCAGAGAACTAACAAGATCGAAGTTTTCCATGCCATAACGAAGCTCCAGGGTGGAACTGAAGGGAACATTAATCGAATACGATCCGCCTTCGGATATAGTATATGATACTTCTTCCTCGTCGGTAATTGTATCTCCCAACCAGACATAATGCACACCTTCACGCAGATTAATTTCCGTGGTTTCTTCAGCAGCATATACCCCGCTTCCCGGAATATTAAGTGATGCGATAACAATAAGAGCTGTGAGACATATGCTGATAATTTTATTGGGAATTTTCACCTTATTCATATGCTCCTCCTATTTCCACTCGATCGTAGTATTCTTGGTGATCGGTGTATTGAAATTAAAATCCCACGATCCGGACGCAGCAGGCTGAAGTGAAGGCACGGCTGCTTTATCACCCTTCTTTACCGTCTGTGTTCCGAATACAGTTCCTTTATACATAAATGTTACAGTATAAGGTCCGTAAAGAATAACATTGATCTCAGGATTAGTGATAGACAGGTCTCTTCCGTTGTCATTTATGATAAGCAGTATTTCAAGTGCGCCTTCGGGAAGCGTATCATAATCTATGTCTCTGGGGTCAAACAGATACTTCACTATCTTATCGTCCTCATAGATTATTACCTCTTTACCCTTTGATATCACAACCTCATCATCGGCAATGGTACCGTCCTTAAAAATAAGTCTGCTCACAACCTCACCGTCAAATACGGATATCCTTGTATATCTTATACCATCTATCTCATAAACCCATACTCTGTAGGAGGTACCTCTAACGAACATGGTGGAATTCGGAGTATTTATCTCATATGTCGAGCCATTTGTAAGCTTGTTACGGATATCATTTGTAATGGCACCGCGGTTAAGCACTATATTGGTTTTAGTCTTCTTACCCTTACCTGTGGCATTAAGGGCAATCTCTGTATCCTCTTCAAGATAAATATATTTATCATCATCTGCACAGATTGTCAAAAGACCCGTATCAAGGGAAATCACATCCCCCGATTCCAGCACCATATTTGCATAGGGATCAATGTCACCTAAGCTTTCACGGTGAACATTTGCCTCGCCGTCCACCTCAAAAACCTTCAGAAGACGGTAGCCCTTACCGTTATTAATAATAAGTATAACTGCAATCACGGCGGCCACAACAACAGCCGCTATAATCGCTATTATAACAACAGGCTTTTTACTATTCTTTTCCATTACTTTTCCGATCCTTGTTACCCGATCTTAATTTACCTTTAACCTCAAATCAATTCATACATTTACCGGTAAATTTTTTATATAACTTTGATTTCAAACATATCAACAAGTCCGGTTGTCTCGAAAATATCCATTACAGTCTTCACTACATTTATGATCTCAAATGTACCCTGATCATCCATTGTATTCTGGAACATGATAAGCACACGAAGACCTGC
>CACYCJ010000396.1 GCA_902772925.1 uncultured Lachnospiraceae bacterium | reverse complement strand
CCCAAAGAGCTGCGGCCGGTCCTGACATAGTGCTCATTTCTACGTTTTGGTCGGTTCCGATCCACAGGGCAGCTGCATAAGAAGGTGTAAAACCGTCAAACCAGATATCATATTGGTCATTTGTAGTACCGGTCTTACCACCTACATTTACATCATCAATAGCTGCCTGCCAGGCAATACCGCGACTGACAACACTCTGCAGCACGTCGGTCATAATCCACGCAACCCCCTCATTAAGAGCCTGTGTTTGCTTGGATTTGCCTTCCAGTAAAACATCCCCGTTTCTGTCCAGAATTTTGGTGTAGCAAATAGGGGAGTTGAGTTTGCCTTTCCCGGGGAATGATGCATATGCAAGTGCCATCTGAAGAGGCTCAACTCCTTGCGTCATAGCACCGAGAGCCATAGCAGCAGGATTTACGTCATTAACTTTATCATTATCTTCCTTTGTGACAGCGGTCGTGATACCAAACTTACCAAGCTGTTTAATAGCATATTCAGGTGTAACCTGCATAATAATCTTGACAGCGCAGGTATTTATGGATTGCTGTATCGCTGACCTGAAATTATTGGTTCCGCTGTATCCGCCGGTAGCGTTTTTAGGCCAGACCTTTCCGTTAATTCGGGTTCTTTCGTCCTCTACGGAGGAGTGAACAGTAATGTAATCACCGTATCCTCTGATACCTTGCCTGTCAATCTTATGATCGGTGTATTCCCACTTTTTACCGTCTTTTTCCAATTCGTAACTCTTTTGCAGGGCAGCACCGTATACAGTAAGAGGCTTGATGGATGAACCCGGCTGGCGAGTGCCGATAGCTCTATTGAGGAGCTTTTCACCTTTGAACTGACGTCCACCGACCATGGCTTTTACCTGACCGGTTCCTACCTCAACAATTACCATCGAAGCCTGAGGCTGGCGTACGCTTCGTCCGATAGAGTAGCCGGTCTCGCTTATTAGAAGATCATCACCATCACGGGTGAAAGAACTTGAATAGTTTTTGTCATTGAAGAAATCTGCCGATACATTTACATTTCCGTCTCCGTCACTGCTCTTGTACTCAGCAGGAATATTGACATAACCGCCTTGAATTGAGAAGAGTATGCCGTCTTCATCGACAATGTAGTAATCCTTGAACTCTATGCTGTAGTCGATAACACCATCAACTTCAGTTTCGTATATGTTTAAATTATGACCGCTGTTGATGGTGGCAGAGCCGTCATCGTGGAATTCGATATCATCGTTTTCGCCACTGAGTCTGAAATTATCATCCTCATCAAAGTAGTCATTGTAATCATAAAGTGCAATATCTCCGTCGTTGTTGAGGATATTTCCATCGTAGTCCTGTTTCCATATTGCAGATATGGAAGGGAAGTTAATATCATCCTTGAACTCGTCAGCTACAACATTTTGAGCTTTTGAATCCAGGGTTGAATAAATCTGCAGACCGCCTGTGTATACCGTGCGTTCAGCGACCTCATAAGTCATTGCTTTTTGCTCCATCAGATCGGCTATGATTGTGTCGATCAGGTATTCATGGAAGTATGAATAATTACCGCTTCCTGATTTGAGAGTAGGATCGATGAAATCATTTACAGGCACGTCATAGGCCTTGTCATGTTCTTTTTTTGTTATGAATCCCTGTTCGAGCATGAGATCCAAAGTAAGGTTTCTTCTGTCTTTTGATGTATCGTTTGTAACGATTTTATCCGGAGACTTGGATATTACTTTAGAATCTTCGCTGACTTCACCGCCCTCGGCAGTATTTTTCAGCAGGGCATAATCATGAGGTGCCTGAGGAAGAGCAGCAAGTGAGGCGCATTCAAGCAGGTTTAAGTCTTTTACGCCTTTTGAAAAGTATGTCCTTGCGGCAGAATTAACACCGTAGCATCCGTAGCCGAGATAAATGGTATTAAGATATGCTTCGACGATTTCCTCCTTGCTGAGGGCGTGTTCAATTCTTGCAGCATAATACATTTCAAGCAGTTTTCGCTTGATAGTTCGAACGCTCTTTTCCTCAGGAAGATAGACATTACGGGAAAGCTGTTGAGTAATTGTACTTGTACCGCTGATCTGGCCGTGTCCGGTAATGGAGGAGAGGACAGCTCCTATCATACGGGTCCAGTTGAAACCGTGATGTTTCCAGAAAGTCTTATCCTCAATGGCAACAAAAGAATTAATCAGAACCTCAGGCATGTCTTCGTATTTGACGATACGCCGGTTCTCTGTGTAATAGATGTTGTCTATTTGTTTTCTTTCATCGTTATATACAACTGATGCTGTGGCAACCGTTGCATAGATGTCATTGAAATCATAGGTCGGAGCGTGATATATGATGTAGCCGACATATCCGGCGGCAGCCATAACCATGAGAAGACCGATGATTACAAAATCTCTGAAAAGTTCAAGGAAACTGAATTTAAGCGGCTTGTTTTTTATAATCTTGCCGTCTTTTTCATATGTGGCACCCTCGTCAGGTCTGTAATTAGGATT
>CACYCJ010000395.1 GCA_902772925.1 uncultured Lachnospiraceae bacterium | reverse complement strand
GATTTCGGTTGCGGCTCCGGAAGAGATACAAAACTGTTCCTCGAAAGGGGTTACAAGGTTGATGCGGTTGACGGTTCCGAAAAGCTGTGTGAGATAGCAAGCAGAGCTACCGGAACCAAAGTGATAAAAATGCTTTTTTCAGAGCTTGATGAAAATGAAAAATACGACGGCATATGGGCATGTGCCTCGATTCTTCATCTTCAAAAAGATGAGCTGAAAAATGTATTCGGGAAAATGATTCGAGCAGTTAAGCCCGGTGGTTATATATATGCATCGTTCAAATACGGTGCTTTTGAGGGGTACAGAAACGAAAGGTATTTCACGGATTTCACGGAAGAGTCTTTTCGTGAGTTTATCAGAGATTTGCCGATTATTGTGATTATAGAGGAATGGGTATCCGCGGATGTCCGTCCCGACAGGGGTGATGAGAAGTGGCTGAATTTGATCCTGCAAAGGTCGGATACAATCTGAGTATTGACGGAAAATATTATAACACGCTCGATATAGAGGGCTTCTCTCATATGATGAAGGATCCCTCGTATTGCTATAAGTTTTATTGGCTGGAGGCAATCGTGCAGCTGATATCCGAAGGCGTTGAGCAGACCACATTTGACGAAGTGATAAATGAGATGATCTGCAACGCATGGTATTCGGTGCGTGAGTTTCACATTCATCTGTCCGGAATGCAGGCTGACGGTCAGGTGAGGGACGGGCTTGAACGGGCGGTGCTTAAGCTTACTGAACTTAGCAACCTTCCCGCGAATGCGTCTAAGGTCGAAATCAGAAATGCTATCAGGGAGCATGATGCCGAACTGAAGGCTTCAAAGGAACAGCTTACAAATATGGTTCCGTACCGTGCACTTGCCGGTTTCTTCCTTAAGAGTGATTCGGCAGCGGAATGGAACAGCGTGCGTAAGATGACGGCGTACATTGAGATGATTAACCGCGATGTGGTACTGCTTCCGTATACATTGGGGGAATCAAGCAAGCTGAAAAAGGAAATATACTTTCAGCCCTCGTGGATGGAAATGATACAGGACAATACGGTTTCCATTCTCGGCTGGATCCAATATGAAAAGGTGAAATGGCTGCAGAACAATAACCCCGAGGTTCCCGGACTCGTATATAAGCTGGCTCCGATGGATGAGAAAATGCGGAAGCTTTCAAATGTACATAAGCTTTGGGATGCAGTCATCGATATCAATGAAGTAAAGGATGTATTTACGGGCGAGGCAATTGCAGGGAAGAAATACGACGTGGATCATTTTATCCCTTGGTCCTTTGTGATGAATGACGAGCTGTGGAATCTTATGCCGATGGATTCGTCACTGAACAGCTCGAAGAGTAACCGACTTCCGAAATGGAATCCCTACTTTGAAAGATTTGCGGGCAACCAGTATCTGCTGTACGAAATGATCCATAAAAAGGAAGGTATACATAAGCTATTTGAGGCATGCTACCGTGACAACCTGCATTCGATATGGGCAGGACAGGAACTGTACAGGAAGGGGAATTCGAAGGAGGAATTCTTCGGAATATTGGAGAAGAATATGCAACCGGTGTACGACTCCGCACGAAGGCAGGGGTATGAAGTGTGGAGAAGGTAAACAATATCGTATAAAAATCCGGATTTGATTTGAGGAAAGGAAAACGATGAAACTTAAAAATGTACTGATTGTTGTTAAAGATATCGAAAAATCTAAGAAGTTTTACCATGATCTATTTGGCCTTGAGACGATCCTTGACAATGATGGGAATATGATTCTGACAGGAGGATTGGTTCTTCAGGAAGAAAAATACTGGAAAGAGTTTCTGGGTAGGGAGATTATTTCAGAGAATAATTCTTGTGAGCTCTACTTTGAGGAACGAAACATAGAAGAATTTGTAGAAAGGCTTGAGAAATATTATCCGGAAGTAAAATATGTCAACAAACTCATGACGCACAGTTGGGGGCATAAAGTCGTGCGATTTTATGATCCGGACGGAAATCTGATCGAAGTGGGTATGCCGGTATAACATTAACAAGAAGATGACATGGGGACGGGTACGCTGTCACATCTGTGATGTGACTGTGTACCCGTCCCCTGTGTCATCGTATTAACATAGTTGCATATCTTACTCGGAAGTTTTGGACATAGCAAGTTCAGCCTGAAGCTTCTGAATCAAAGCATCTTTCTTCTTGATTAGTTCTTTCTGCTCATTGAGCTGCACATCCTTTTCGTTGAGCTGCACATCCTTTTCATTGAGCTGAGCATCCTTCTGCTTGACCAGTTCTTTCTGTTCGTCAAGAGCATCGATATATTTATCTATTTCTAGATCAAGGGATTCATCATGTAACATAGGTATCTCCTTTAATTCTTCAAACTTATCATACAGATGCCTGAACAGTTTTCTTGTCAGAAAAACCAAAATGAGCAAATCTTCACGTGAAAGACAGCCGGTATTATAACTCGCTTTCATGGTAGATATTATATCATTTTCGTATAATTCCCTCAACCGTGAAATGTTATCAGCAGAGCGGGAAACATTGATTTGATCCCTAAGTTTGAGGAGCTTGAAAGGGAGAAGAATTACAAGATTTTTATCCCTGATTTCCGGGATGTCTTTGTCCTGGAATTGTATAACAGGAATCCTGTATAACATTTCTCCCTGATCATTAAAATTAATGTTGACCTTATACTCTGAAGGTGCATTGTTATTGTTCAGATATATTACCAGCTGATTAGGGAAACTCATATTTACTATCTTTTCATCATTTAACGGGAGCTCCATAAAATCCCAGTAGCGAATAGCGTGTTTATATCCGTAGTCAATCATACGGATGACGATATTTTCGTCCTTATACATCTGCGCCTCGATATGAAATGATTCCGACCTGTTAATAGTAATTATGGTATCTGCAAGAGTCTTCTTAAGATTATCATCTTCAAATTCAGTCCAGTTGTAATCAATAGTGCTGTCGTCACTGAAATCCTTATCAAAGGCTCCGTTTATAAAACGTATGACTGCTTTTTTTGATAATGTCAGAATCCTCTTGAACAATCTATCATAAATATCATGGGGGTTACTTTCTTCATTAGCCATAAATATCCTCCTTTAAAATCGATAAAGTAAAAACTACAGTTGCTTATAAATTGTATCGATACGAAAAAATGCTAACAGAAAAATGGCTTAAATACAAGCTTTACAGGGTGCTACATATCATTGCTTGTTCACAATTTAAAAAACCTGCGAAGCCAGAGCCCATAAGGGAAAAGAGGTGATTTATATAAAATCGATGCTACAAAATCGATATTAATTTAACGGTTTAGACATATGGTGTTCATAAATAATGATAATGCGATCATCCTCTGTGTCATCTCTTTAAAACAGGCTTGAGGTGTGGTAAAATCTCTGTATGTGATTCAAAATGTTGGATACCAGAGCGAGGGTACCAAAGTGGATAGAACGATAGACTATTATGAGAATAATGCGGACGCCTTTGCGGCGGGTACAATCTGACTATTGACGGAAAATATTATAATACGCTGGATATAGAGGGCTTCTCTCACATGATGAAGGCTTCGAAGGAACAGCTCACAAATATGGTTCCGTATCGTGCACTTGCCGGTTTCTTCCTTAAGACGGATTCGGCAGCGGAATGGAACAGCGTGCGTAAGATGACGGCGTACATTGAAATGGTTGGTCCTTTGTGATGAACGACGAGCTGTGGAACCTGATGCCGATGGATTCGTCGCTCAACAGCTTGAAGAGTAACCGCCTCCCGAAATGGAATCCCTTCTTTGAAAGATTCGCAGAAAACCAGTATCTGATGTACGGACTCATTCACGAAAAGCAGGGAATACACAAGCGATTTGAAGCCTGCTACCGTGACAACCTTCATTCGATATGGGCAGGACAGGAGCTGTACAGGAAGGGGAATTCGAAGGAGAAATTCTTCGGAATATTGGAGAAGAATATGCAACCGGTGTACGACTCCGCAAGAAGGCAGGGGTATGAGGTGTGGAGCAGGTAATGGGGGATTAAAATGGGTAAGGCTGTATACATAGAAATGGATATGCTTGAAGAGGCGAAGCAAGTTATTAATTGTGTATATCAATCAAATGGAAAG
>CACYCJ010000394.1 GCA_902772925.1 uncultured Lachnospiraceae bacterium | reverse complement strand
TCATTTCAGGTTTCCTATAATATAACCAATATAATATGGATGGATGCACTTATCATACTTCCTTTGGTGTTCTATTCATTAGACAGGCTTCTTCGGGATAAAGGTATAGGTGGCCTTATAATATGTTATACATATGTTTTTATAACTCAATTCTACATGGGATATATGATAGGCATGATAGGCATGCTTTATTTTGTTTGTCATGTTGTTATATATAGAAAAGAAAGACAACGGGTGGCTATTGCTAAGGTAATTGAAAATTATGTTTTAAGTATGGTTGTTGCGGCGCTCGTTTCAGCGTTTGTGTGGGTTCCTGTTGCTTTTTATACTGTAGATCACAGGGTATCTGATGCGACCGGGTTTATAGGATTAAAAGCACAAATTCCTGATATTATCAATCAGTTGTTTTGGAGACAACTTGCTGGTTTTGATGCGGATGTCCCTAATTTGTACTGTGGAATCTTAACTCTCATTTTAATAGTCTTGTTCTTTGGGGAAAGGAATATACATAAGGAAGAAAAAATCATATACGGCGCAATGATTTCGTTTTTGCTGATTTCATGTATATCTGATCCATTGTATATGATATGGCACGGATTTGATGCGCCTGATGGTTGGACTTATAGATTTTCCTACATTCTAAGTTTTATTCTATGTTCAGTAGCAGCAAAAGCGTCAAAAGATCTTGGCGGTATAAGGGTGAGGAGTATAGTAATCACCGCAGTTGCTTTAATTGTTATTTTTGTTTCTATTATGTATTTATGGTATGGGGGTACTGAACGAACAGTACTCATACAGAACGCTGCTTGTATTTTCGTGTGGGCTGCTCTTTTGATTTTTTTTCTAAGATTAAAGACTTGCGAGAATATTATAGTGAGCATTATGCTTTTGCTGGCAATATCAGAGTGCATATTAGCGTATAAGGATCAGCCTCTGTTGAAATGTGATATGCTTGCGGATGAATATGAGATATGGGATCTTACAACCGAGGAAAGCAATGACATTTTAAAGAAAGACGCAGGATTTTTTAGAGTAAACTACACCACAGATTACTGTATTAATTCTGGTATGTATCAAGGGTACAATACAGTTTCGTATTTTTCGAGTGCAGAAAATGAGAATCTGAGAAAAACGCTCCGAGATATGGGATTGTATACAACACCGAGGATGGTACTTGGATATGGATTAACTCCGGTAAGTAAAATGCTGCTGGATGTAAAATATGATGTACACGGTGTGTATTTGCATCAGAATATGGACGAAGAAGAGCTTTATTCAAGAATTGAGAAAAACCCGACAACTTTAAGTCTCGGTTACATGATAGCAGGAGATGACGAGGATTATGATATTTCGTGCGAAGATGTCTTTTCATATAATAATACATTATTGTCTCTTATGACAGGAGATGATATAGAGGTATTTGAAAAGATCGATATATCAAAGGCTGAGATTCGCGAACAGGGGTTAAAACTGATTAAAGAAGAAGCAGGATACAATGTAGTGAATGACTCTGAAGCAGGGGGGAGAATATCATTTATGATACCTTGTGAATCTAAAAATGATTACTATGCATACATAGATAACAGTGAATCTATTAAATATGGGCGAGGATTTTTGCTCGAAGGAGGAGAAGAAAACAATGTGGACAGTATGGGTGAACTGTCAGTATCTTATCTGAAACCGATGATAAGAAGTGGTGACAAGATGTCTTTAGATATAGTATCTAGAGACAATACTGCTGTTCAACATATAGGCGATATATTGTTTGGAGTATTAAATAAAGAAGATTTTGAGAAAGCATACGAACAACTTAAGAAAGAAGAATTTGTAGTAGAAGAGATAAAGGACGGATATATAAAAGGAAAAGTGACGGTTGAGGATGATAGAAGACTTTTGCTTTTGTCTGTGCCATATGATGAATCATGGAAGGTGATGGTTGATGGTAAACAGTACGAAGCAGTTTCGCTACTCAATGGGGCTTTTTTAGGGGTAGAACTTCCAGGAAGAGGCGATTACGAATTGAAATTTGAGTATAAAACGAGAGGCGCTACGCTTGGATTAATCCTTGCTTTATTTGGAACGTTTTTATTTTTCGTATTGATTTACAAGAGCAATCTTAAGAAAAATTAAGAAAAAGTAGAAAAATCTTATTAAAAAATTAAGTTTTTTAATAAAATGTATTGTATTATAAATAATGATGTGTTAACATAAAGATACTAAATGGGTTAAAGTATGCCTGAGAGGATATGCTATGAGACGTTTTTATTATTCTTCTTATAATAAGAAAGATAACAGCGGAGTGACTTTTGTAGAACTGATAGTGGTTATCGCTATCATGACAACGCTTGTTGGATTGATTGTACCACAGTATATGAGGTATGTAACAACCAAAAAAGAGAAGGCGTGCGTTGAAAACAGAGATGCAGTTGTCAATATCTGTGAGAAGATGGTATATAGCGGTGTTCCGCTGTCTGAAATTCAGGCATGCGTTGCAGAAATAACATCGACAGGAACGGCAACGACTCATTCTATCCCCACAGAATATGAAGAAGCTTTGAAATCTCATTGGATTTGCCCGGTAGATGGAAGTACGATGTCCGTTACTGTTAATTTATCTACTGGAGTTATTACGGCTTCATGCTCTGAACATGGAACTCAAGATGTCGTAGCTGATGTATCTGAATGGGGCGGTAGCGGTGATACTACTGCCGATCCAGGATTTCTTGTTCCCACTGTAGGTACGACGCCTGTGGCACCTACGCCTACTCCCACACCTACACCAGAGCCAGAGCCTACAAGCCAGCCGATTTCAAGTTCTTTCTGGCCTTATCTGGATGATCCGAGATGGGATGCTGCTGGTAGGTATTCAGGTTCAAAGGTAACCTTAAATGCTCCTTCGGGCAAATTTGCGATGAGAAATTCCAGCGGTGCAACTGCGTATTACGTTCTTATCGACAAGAATGGGTCAGGACACGTAGACATTCATATCGAAAACGCCTTTGATCCTTCCGGCTATCTTTGTGGGAGAGATTCTGAGTGCGTTATAGCGACAAACGGTACGGAATACACATATGATAGTATTTCTCAGGCAGCGACCACGATTGCAGGCCTTAAGAAAGCTAGCGATGACCCCAATATAACTGCAGATAACGAAGAATACCTTATAAGCGGTGGAACGATATATTATAATGGAACCGATAGATATATATATTTCCATCAAGGACAGGAATACGCTAAGTTACCTACTGCGAATAATATTGCGAACAATTCAGAACAGAGTGGAAATAAATTCGGAAACTGGTATCGCATGAAGAATACTGATGAATACCAGGGACATTGACATCACGAGGATATGACTTTGAGCATGATATCATTACAGCGCAAGAAGATGCGCTTAGGCGATTTACTTATAAAAGATGGCACTATTTCTCCAGAACAATTGGAGATGGGCCTTAGGAAACAAAGAGAAAGTGGCAAGAAACTCGGTGAAGCACTTGTTGATCTGGGCATAACAACGGATGATTCGATAGCGGTTGCGTTAGCGAATCAGCTTGGATACAACATGGTGAACCTTGCCGAGGTAGAAATTGATAAGAAACTTTTTGAAATGTATCCGCAGTTGACACCTGCGATGCTCAAAAAGTATAATTGCATCCCTTACGAAATAGCTGCGGATTCTGCCAATATACTACATGTGGCTATGGCTGATCCTATGGATATGATGGCGATGGATGATA
>CACYCJ010000393.1 GCA_902772925.1 uncultured Lachnospiraceae bacterium | reverse complement strand
GAGGTTAAAAGCATGAACTCAAACACATATGGCGCTATAGAAGCCATTTTATTTGCCTCAGGAGAGGCTTTAACTCTTCAGGCTATAGCAGATGCCCTGGAGCTTGAAAAAGCCGATACGGCCCAAATATTAGACGAAATGATATCATTTTATGACGAGGACAGACACAGAGGCATACACATAGTACGGATAGAGGATAAATATCAGCTTGCTTCCAAATCCGAATTTTATCCGGAGCTTATAAAGCTTATAAATAATCCCAAGGAGCATGTGCTGACTGATGTGCTTCTCGAAACATTATCCATAATCGCTTATAAGCAGCCTATAACAAGACAGCAGATAGAGACGATCAGAGGAGTTTCCTGTTCTCATGTAATAAACAAGCTTATCGATTATAAGCTTATCCGGGAAATAGGAAGACTTGATGCACCGGGAAGACCGATACTTTTCGGAACGACGGACGATTTCTTACGCTGCTTCGGAATAGCCTCAATGGATGAGCTTCCGGAAATATCCGCCGACCTTATACAGGATTTTAAAAAACAGGCAGAAGAAGAGGCCGGCATCACGGTGGAAACATAATACTATGACTTTAACTCACGGGTTATTATTAACGCCCGTGAGTTTTTTGCTGTCTTTGACCATAAAAAGTATTTTATAGAATGTGATATTGTGATAAAATGGCTGTGAAGGTATTTTTTTGCATCACATTAACATTTGCTCCACCGACATTACGGAATGTGAGCATCATTGCAGAGAGGGGGTATATCAATATGGGGAAAACTATAATCACGATAGGAAGACAATTCGGCAGCAACGGTCGAATAATCGGAAAAAAAGTTGCGAAAAAACTCGGATGTGATTGTTATGACAAGGAGCTTATCAAAGAGGTTGCCAAGCAGTCGGGACTCTGGGAGGATCTCCTGGATAACCTTGATGAAAAGCCCACTAACAGCTTTCTGTATTCCGTTGTAATGGATCCTTATGCATTTGCTTATTCCTTTGATAATTCAAACTACGGTTTAAATCTCAATCAAAAAGCATTTCTTGCAACCTATGAGACCATCAGGCAGATTGCTACCGAAAAGTCTGCGGTATTTATAGGAAGATGCTCAAATTACATTCTGAAGGATATGGATAATGTCCTCAATGTATTTGTTTATGCGCCCATTGAAGACAGAGTTAATAATATCGTTACAAGATATAATGATATAACGGAGAAACAGGCACGAGACCAGATAACAAAAGAGGATAAGGCGCGTGCCGCTTATTTCAATTATTATACCTCATATAAATGGGGAAATGTGGAAAGCTACGATCTGTGCATTAACAGCAGTGTGATCGGAGTTGATACTGCCGCGGAATTAATACTGAAATCTGCTGCAGAAATGAGAAAGCGTTAATATACGGAGCTTAATGTAATGACCAGAAAAGAATTTAGAGAACGATATAGGATGAGCGGAAATCTGACCAGGAAAAGGGTTTTGAAATATCTGCCTTTTCTTCTGATGACAAACCTGTCCAATCTGCTCCTTATATCGGTTGACGGAATTGTGGTAGGAAATTTCTGCGGATCAAATGCTCTTTCGTCCGTAAATATTTTTTATCCTATTACGATTGCAATAGGAGTTATCAGTACGATAATCTCTACCGGAATAGCAACATCTCTTTCTGTTTGCATGGGCGAAAACGATCAGGACGGTATAGCCAGATTAAAGCATGCTGCAAAGCTTCTGATGATACTGTCCTCTGTTTTTATTGCGGTTTTTCAGATACCGATAGTCTACTTTTTAATTAATTCCTATCATCTGAGCGAGGAGATGCATAATCTTACATGGGCATATGCAACAGGTGTTATGATCTCCATGCCGTTTGGCATTATTTCCACAATAGGTGTATATGAACTGCAGATAGTCGGAAAAATGAAGCCTCTGATGGTGCTTTCCATTATCGAAGGCGTTATCAACCTTGTTATGGACCTTCTTTTGGTCGGTGCCTTCAGGATAGGAATAGCGGGCGCCGGTTACGGTACCGCCATAGCTAATGTAATAAGAGCAACCCTCACGGTAATAATCCTTTATAAACAAACGGAAATATTTGATTGCCGGGGTAAAAAATCAACTTTTAAAGACATATTAAATATTATTACTACCGGAATTCCCGAAGCCTCATTTTCGGCTGTCATTGCGCTCACAAATTATTTGATGACGAAAATAATACTGATGGGCTTTGGAGAAACAGGCGGTTCTATTTTGGGTGTATGCTCATTTACGTTAAATCTTTCGTTGGTGTTCATTAACGGTTTACAGGGCTCGATGAGGCCTTTGGCAGGACTCTTAAGCGGATCAAATGACTGGGTAGGACTTCGACTTTTGTTGCAGCAATGCTGCCTTATCGCCATGTCGGTATTATTTGTATATACTGTACTTGTCTTTCTTTTTCCCGGAGTGTTCTTTCATCTGCATGGAATTAAGGAAATGTCCGGGGAAGGAGCTATGTCGTTAAAGCTTTTCTCGACATGCTTCATTTTCCGTGGAGTGAATGCCTTAGACAGGTTATACTTTATCAGCAGAGGAAAAAAGAAGTTTTCTTCACTGCTTACAACATTCGGAGGTTTGACCCTTCCCTTGTTTGCTTTATTACTTATACATACTGCCGGCAATGAATTTTTATGGCTTTCATACCTTTTCACCGAAGCTCTGATATGTATAGTATATAGCATCAGATACTTCCGTTTGAGAAAAGAAGATAAAACAGAAGATGAGAAATATGTCGATCATCTTTACATGACCGTAGAACCTCATGAAGCTATCGAAGCATCAAGAAGTATAAGACAGTATGCAAAAGACAGAGGTCTTTCTGACAGAATTGCATATCGAATCTCTCTTTGTTTAGAGGAGATGGTAAGCTACGCAGTTGCCTCCCAGAAATCTGATAAGATCAATATTCAGATAGTTATCAGATTCAGAGAGGATGGTGCCGTATTTATGATGATCGATGACGGAGAATGTATCTCACTTGATGCGGATCAGGAGAAGCAGGCACTTATCACGGACAATTATAAAATGATGGCTGCACTGGCTAAAACCGTTAAGTATCAATATATTCTTGATATGAACTATACGATTTTTACGTTCTGAAACGGATATACCGAATAACTGAAGCCGGACTGACAGATACATATATTTCTCGGCGCGCTTTCGCTCGTCGGGGTACCCCTAACGGTTCTAAACTCTTACTTCGTCTTACGACTCGTAATCGTTAAGAACCGAGACCCCGAAAGTCCTCGAAATATATATATCTGTCAGTCCGGCTTTATTATTAATTATATAAATAATTATATAAATCGATTGTATTATTATTAATTATATAAATCGATTGTATTTTTGTTACTATAAGATATACATATTATGAACAAATATTAAGCTTATTGATCACTGCTTAACGAATGTCTGGGTGATGGCCTTCTTCGCCTTATCTTCGGTAGTGGAAGAGGCGGTGTAGGCACCCATATAGTTTCCTTTAAATACATAATATTGCACAAGGCTGAGCTTTGTCGGATTTCCCTGCATTGATCCGACGATCTTGAAGCCTTCGCAATTTTCACCGGCAATGGTAAGGGAATCTCTTTCGATGCTATCAACCTTATAGCCGCTTTCCTCCATCTGCTTTTGGAAGGTTCCTTTCAAAAGATCAAGCATTTTATTTATATCTTTTCCGGACTCTTTTACATTATAAGGAGTCTGCTGTACAAAGAATCCCACTACTTGTACGGACTTAATATTTTGGGCATAAAGCTCATTTACCATCTGTTTATTATCCAGAGCTTTTTTCTCTGCCTCGCCGTCATATATATATTTTGTAACATCCCAGTTGGGGCCAAGTGATGCCTGTATTCCGAAGTAATCATTCTTATATTCCTTATTTGAATAAGAGCCTGAAATATATTCGGATTTTCCGTATATCTTTTTATATCTCTTATAAAATAAAAAACCACCGACCAATACCAAACCTGCTGACAAAATAAATATCAAAGTCTTTGTCATGCCACTGCTTTGTTTCATTTTTACACTCCCTCCATACATATACTTTACATAATATAGTTATTGTAAACAAGTCAGATTCTATTCTGTGTCACCGGTGCTTATAGACTCCCTCAGCGTAACCTTGTTACGGGCACTGCGTTTTCTTTCCTGATCCATATCTGCATAATGCTTACGGGTTGTATTTACATCCTTATGTCCGAGGACATCAGCCACGAGATATATATCACCGGTTTCATGATACAACGCCGTACCGTATGTACTTCTCAGCTTATGAGGAGTAATGTGCTTCATAGGTGTAGTTATTTCCGCATACTTTTTAACAAGATGCTGAACGGTCCTTACGGTAATCCTGGATCTGTGAGAGGAGAGGAAGAGTGCGTCTTCATGCCCGGCCTTAACATCCTTCATTTTCTTTCGTTCCTCTATATAGGCAGAAAGAGGTTCCATGGCTTCATCCGAAAAATAAACAAAAGCTTCATAGCCGCCTTTTCGCGTAACCTTGATACGGGCATTTTTAAGATCAACATCTCTGATATTGAGACCTACACATTCGGATACACGGATTCCGGTACTCAACATCAGGGTAAGAAGAGCAAGATCTCTGGTTTTTTCTTTTTCATGAAAGGCAAGTTGTCTACTTGTCAGACAACTCCCGTATTCGACATTATCAAGAAAATCAGCAACCTCATCAGTTTCCATACGGATGATCGCTTTATCACGGATCTTTGGAGTAGCGACCTTTTCGGTTACATTTTGCTCTATATAATCATTAATATAGAGATATTTAAAAAAGCCTCTGAGAGCACAGATTTTTCTTTTTTTAGACCTGGAATCATTGGTATATTCACGGCCGTCCTTTACATAAAAAGTAACATATTCGAGATATTCCTCAAAATCCTGAGCCATAAGACGATTAAGCGTATCAACCTTAATGCCTTTGATCGTTCCGCCGGATTCGGCTTTAACAGAAGGATTTACATCAATTAAATATTCAAAAAAAGCTTTTATGTCAGTTAAATAACCGATGCGTGTACGAGGCTGCGTCGTTTCTTCGATGGAACGGTTATATGCTGTAACATAAGGCGGAAGCTCCGATAAAATTTTCCTTATCTGTAATACATGTTTTTTGCCAAGCTCCTTGGCATATGTAATTTCTGCCATAAGTACTACTCCTGAAAAACACACATACTTTTTGCGCAAAACTATGGTTTAGTGACAAAATACATATATAACTTACTACACTTCTGCTATGTTTGTCAAATCCTTCAGTATTTTTTTAAAATGTTCCGGAAGCTCACTTTGAAATTCCACATATTCATTTTTTACCGGATGAATAAATCCGAGCAAACCTGCATGTAAAAGCTGTCCGTTTAAATTATAGGGACATTTTTTAGGACCGTAAACCGGATCACCGAGTATCGGATGCTTTATGTAAGACATATGAACTCTGATCTGATGAGTTCTTCCCGTTTCAAGATTACAGCTTATAAATGAGTGATCGTTATTTAGCTTTTTCTCAACATGATAGTGAGTGACAGCTCTTCTTCCGTTTTCATCGACAGTCATACGCTTCCTGTCATTTTTAGCACGGGCTATAGGCTTATCGACGGTACCGTTTTCTTCCTTAAAGCTGCCTAAACAAATTGCATAATATTTTCGGGTAATGGAATGAGTACTGAACTGCTCCGAAAGCGCCCTGTGGGCAGCATCGGTTTTGCAGACAACAAGAAGTCCGGATGTATCCCTGTCAATCCTGTGAACGATACCCGGACGAAGCATTCCGTTTATCCCCGATAAGCTTTCACAGTGATACATCAGAGCATTTACAAGAGTATCATCATAATGCCCCGGAGCAGGATGAACCACCATACCCTGAGGTTTATTTACAACTATTATAGCTTCATCCTCATAAACTATATCCAGCGGAATATCAGCCGGCATTATTTCAAGCTTCTCCGGTTCCGGGATAAAGATATCAACAACATCACCGGGATTTAATACTCTGCTCGCTTTTGTTTTTAAGCCGTTGACCAGAATCTTTTCGGATTTAATAAGCCCCTGAATGTAGCTTCTTGACTGATCCGGAAGCTCGTCGGCCAGATATCTGTCCAGCCTGACATTATTAAGATATTCATCTATGATGATATTAATATGATCTTCCATATTGTCACTATTCTTCTTTTTTCTTTTTATCTCCGAGGATAAACTCAATATCCTCATTACTTCTGTACTTAAAGATCATTAGTAAAATGAGAACTATTACGCTTACCGTGACATATATATCCGCAACATTAAATACAGGGAAATCGATAAGCTTAAAATACAGAAAATCAACTACATAGCCGAGTCTTACTCTGTCTATAAGATTCCCGAGCGCTCCACCCAGAATGAATACGCAGGCTATACTGATCGGCAGATATTTTTTGTCCTTAGACACATTATTAAATACATAGGTAACAAGAACAAATTCAACAATAGAAACTGCAATAAGAATTGTCGTATGCTTAGAAAGCATTCCCCATGCCGATCCCGTGTTTCTGATATAAAAAAACTCAAAAACGTCCTTAATGACCGGCACTCCCGTTCCGAGAGGAATATTTTTTACAACTATATACTTTGTAAGCTGATCTATTGCAGCAAGTACAACCGTAGCTAATACTAAAATAATGTATTTTATATATGATTTCATCATTAACTATCCTATT
>CACYCJ010000392.1 GCA_902772925.1 uncultured Lachnospiraceae bacterium | reverse complement strand
TGTGAATCCTGATGTGTTGTTTATGGATGAACCATTTGGAGCATTGGACGCAATCACGCGTATGAAAGTACAGGATGATATTCTTGAACTGTCAAAAACGGATCAGAAAACCGTGATATTTGTTACCCATGATATCGAAGAGGCTGTGTTCCTGGCAGATCGGATTGTTGTGCTGGATGCGGATCCGGGTAGAATAAAGGGGATTGCTACCGTAAAGAGTGCAAAGGGAAAAGCAAGGACGTCAGAAGAGTTTATTGTATGTCGGGATAAGATCTTTGAACTCCTTAATATGAAATATGAGTCTAAAGACTATATAGAATATTACATATGATGTTGATTCTTAGATCTTCCGTAACATTAATGGATCTTTTGATGCATTACGGAAATGGAAATCCGGACAATCCTATAAATAGTAACCAGTCCGCATTTGACACACGGAATAGTAAAAATTGTAATATTATTTTTGTGACTGTTATGATAAAATGTTGTTGGCGGCGTTAATATTTATTTCAACTATATATGGACGGAAGAAGTTATGAAATATTACATAGATCAATCATTTGATCTGCCCTGGAGCAATTATGATATCCTAAAGGAAGACGGAGGCATAGCCTTTAAGGTTGAGACTGAAGCCACGCTCGGGCATGAGCTTGAGGTGTATAACTGTGACGGTCAGTGCGTCGGTCGTATCGTCGAACAGCTTGCTGCTGTACCGACATATCTTGTTTGGGAAAACGGAGTTCAGTGCGGAAAGATCATCAGAAAGCTTGCGTTTCCCAAGCCTAATCTCGTTGTCGATTATAAAGACTGGATAATCGAAAGGAAGGTCGGATTTTCTCACATAGAGGTCAAGGATAAGAAAAAGAATCTGGTGGCTGTGATCGATCGTGAAAAATGGCGCATGACAGATCACTTTGTTTTAGATGTAGAGCATGAGGAGGATGTGATTACCGTTGTGCTGCTTATGCTTGTGGTGAGCGCCTTCCGCGAGGAAGCCAATGCGGCGACGCTGTTTAGCGCATTGATCTGATGAGTAAAGGAGGCTTGTATGGTAACTGATACAATAAATGTAAGCTCGGACGGAAGCGGTCGTGAAGAAGCGCTTCTTGAAACCGAAAAGCTTGCAGATTACATATCCCTCGGCTCCAAGCAAAGGCTTAGGCTTAGGCTTCTTGCCGAGGAAACACTGGGGCTGGTCGCGGCCATATCAAAAGATTTTACTGCCCGCTACAGGGCAGAGTCTTTAGAAACGGGAAAGTGCATTATTCACCTTGAAGCTGACGCAGATATGGATTACGGTAAAAGAAAGGAATTTATTTCGGTATCCACAAGCGGCAAAAATGAGGCTTCAAAGGGATTTATGGGCAAGATAAGATCGCTTTTTGAGAACGGTCTCGGACACGGTTCCGAAGAGCTTTCCGGGGTTCCCGCATATATGGAAATGGGGATGACAGGTTCGGCAGATATGCAGGGAGCCAATAACATCATGTATATATGGTCCTTGGAAAACTACCGCGAGGGAATAAGTGGCAGTAGTGATACAGGAGAAGATGAATTTGGAGCCGGCGATGAACTGGAAAAATCTATCGTCGCAAGTCTGGCTGATGATGTAAAGGTAGCGGTAAGCGGAAACAAGGTTGAACTTACGATCGAGTATACGCCTTGAGAAAAGAGGCTTGAAAAGACAAGGAGAAAAATCATGTTGAATATAGAAAAAGCAACGGATGCAGATATAATCACATATAAGCTTGAGGGACGTCTTGATACGGCAACGGCCCCCGATCTTGAAGAGGAGGTTAAGGGAATCTCTGAAGATACAAAGGAACTGATATTTGATTTCGAGAATCTCGAATACATTTCATCAGCAGGTCTTCGCGTGCTTTTATCGGCGCAAAAAATCATGAACAAACAGGGGGAAATGAAGGTCATTAA
Source organism: uncultured Lachnospiraceae bacterium (assembly GCA_902772925.1). GTDB lineage: Bacteria > Bacillota > Clostridia > Lachnospirales > Lachnospiraceae > Eubacterium_Q. Next base: position 442 of record CACYCJ010000392.1, on the reverse strand, counting down.
TGTAAATGAAACGATTATGGAGATATTTGAAGTAACCGGATTTACGGATATCCTGACTATAGAGTAAAAGCGGCATGTCACAAAAGGATGATTCGAAAAAAGGCATTTTTACCCAATTCAGGCGGGTATTTCAGACAGATGAAACCTTTCACGAAACACAGGTACAGGCGAATCGGCTCGGAACGGCGGTAATGATCGCAAGCGGAATTATCCTTGCGATAATTCTCGGGTTAAATACTGCGGACATTTTCAAGATGGATTCATCTGTAGTTTTTGCGCCTTTAGTGCAGGGAATTATCGAAACGGCCGTTGTGTCTGTTATTTGTATATTTTTAAGATTTGACAAAGCTTGGCTTAAGTGGATACTTGTGATTGCTATGGCGCTTGTTTATGCAAGGCTGGACGGCATATTTACGCATAAGGCCTGGATACTTATGGTCAT
>CACYCJ010000391.1 GCA_902772925.1 uncultured Lachnospiraceae bacterium | reverse complement strand
CGGCATCACCCACACTTAAGGAAGCTACCACTACTACAATTGAACTTAACACCGTTAGCGGTTGTGTATATTCAAAAGACGGAACCATTTATCAGACCAGTCCGAAGTTTACAAATTTGGAACCTGAGACTGAGTATACATTCTATATCAAAAAATCCGGAAATGACTCCGAGTATATGGAAGAAAGTGAACCGAACTCCGCTAAGTTCAGCACACTTGAAGATATTCCGGAGGTTGTACATGTTACAGGTGTTTCACTTACCCCTACATCATTAACCTTCAAAGGCACTGATTCGATAGGAAAAACGTCAAAGCTTACTGCTACAGTTGCTCCTTCGAATGCGGATGATAAGACTGTTTCATGGAAGTCATCTAATACTTCTGTAGCAACTGTTTCAAACGGCATAGTCACTACAAAGGGCTATGGAAAAGCTACCATAACCGTTACAACCACTGACATGTCAAAGACCGCAACTGCCACGGTTACTGTTTGGGGTGTTTATCCCAAACCGAATGCGCCGACATTAAAGGAAGCAACAACAAACTCCCTGGAAGTATATTCTGTATCAGGATGCAGTTATTCCATAGATGGCAAGAAGTATCAGAGTAGTCCCAAATTTACAGGGCTTAATGATAATACATCATATACTATCTACATAAAGAAAAATGCCAATGCATCTAAATACATGGAAGAAAGCGTTCCAAATAAGGCGTCATTCAAGACAAAGAAGAAAGCAGACCCTGTTAAGCCGGTAAAGACGATTTCTATGTACAGACTGTATAACCCCAATTCCGGCGAGCATTTCTACACAGCAAGCGCATCGGAAAGAGATACCATAGTAAAGGCCGGCTGGAAATACGAAGGCATAGGCTGGAAGGCTCCGGAAAAATCAAAGACTCCGGTATACAGGTTATACAATAAAAATGCAGGCGATCATCATTACACCATGTATGCTTCGGAAAAGGATTCTTTGATCAAGGCAGGATGGGTATATGAGGGCATAGGCTGGTATTCATCGGATGAGAAGGAAGTTCCTTTATATCGTCAGTATAATCCGAATGCAATGACCGGTTCCCACAACTACACCACCAGTAAAGCAGAGAACGATATGTTGGTTTCACTCGGCTGGAAGGAAGAGGGAATTGCCTGGTACGGTAAATCGTAATTTTATGTGTTGTTTAAAACCCTCTGATGTAGTAAAATATTCTTAACTGTTCTGCTATGGGGAAAGGGGGTAAATTCTATGAAGGAAAAGCTTGTAATTACTATAAACAGACAATTTTGCAGTGGCGGGCTTAAGATAGGAAAAAGGCTTGCGGAAGAACTCGGTGTGATCTGCTATGACAGCGAAATGCTTCGCCTTGTATCTGATAATGCGGGCATGGAAGGTGGCTATCTCGCTACTGATTCCAGACTGAAAAACACTTCCCTGTATGATATTGCAAAACGGAAATACGATGAGCATCCGGGAGAACCTCTTCCTGCGGAAAGTGATAATTATTTTAATATGAAGGACCTGTTCCTCTACCAAAGGGCCATTATAGAGGAGCTGGCAGAACGGGAGTCATGCGTAATAGTAGGACGCTGTGCAAACTACATTTTAAAAGACAGGCCTGATACCGTCAGTATATTTGTTCATGCATCGATGGACTACAGGCTGAGAAGGGCGTCTTCTGTTTACAACATGGAAAAAACTGATCTTGTCAGCTATATCAAAAGCATGGACCGTCATAAATCCGATTATTACAAATACTATACAGGTGTTGAATGGAAGGATGCGACTTATTACAACATTTCCATTGACAGCAGTAAGACCGGGATATCGGGTGCGGTCGAAGAGATAGAGAAGTATATCAAAGCTAAATTTATGTAATAAATAAAGAACCATATATCGGGGTTACAAGGAGGAGTTATTTTTATGAAGAAAATCGCTTATGTGGCATCAGAATGCGTTCCGTTTGTGAAAACGGGAGGACTTGCGGACGTTGTGGGTACATTGCCTAAGAAGTTTAATCGAAATGAATATGATGTTAGGATCATCATTCCGAATTATATGTGCCTTCCACAGAAGTTCAAAAGCAATATGAGATACATTACACATTTTATGATGGATATAGGCTGGAAACAGCAGTATGTCGGCGTAATGTATATGGAATACGAAGGAGTTCCCGTATATTTTATAGACAATGAGTATTATTTCAGCGGCTTTAATATTTACGGTGACCCGAAGTGGGATCTTGAAAAATTCTGCTATTTCTGTAAGGCGGCTCTTTCGATACTTCCCGGAATCGGCTTCCAGCCCGATATAATCCATTGCCATGACTGGCAGGCAGGACTTGTTCCCGTATATCTTAAGACTCTTTTTGCGGGCGATCCCTTTTATAGCGGAATGAAGTCTATCATGACGATACATAACCTTCAGTTCCAGGGTAAATGGGATATTAAGACTGTAAGAGAGTACTCCGGACTTCCCGATTATCTGTTTACACCCGATAAGCTTGAGCTTAATAAGGATGCAAGCATGCTTAAAGGCGGACTTGTTTATGCGGATAAGATAACGACTGTTTCCAACACCTATGCTCATGAAATCCAGACGCCTTATTACGGCGAAGGACTCGACGGCCTGCTTTCCGCAAGATGGCAGTCTCTCTGGGGAATCGTAAACGGTATAGATTATCAGGTATATAATCCTGAGACAGACGCGGTTATAGCTCAGAACTATAATGTGGATAATGTAAATGAGTTAAAGGTCAAAAATAAGCTGGCTCTTCAGAGAGAACTCGGACTTCCCGAGGAACCCAATGCTTATATGATCGGAATAGTTTCAAGACTTACGGATCAGAAGGGTCTCGACCTTATCGACAGGATTCTCAATGATGTGATGACCGACGGAACACAGCTGATAGTTCTCGGAACCGGAGACAGAAGATATGAGGATATGTTCAGATATTATCAGGGCATCCATCCCGCAAAGCTGTCTGCGAATATTTACTTCAGTGATGATCTTTCACACAGAATCTACGCATCCTGCGATTCGATACTTGTACCTTCAAGATTCGAACCCTGCGGACTTACCCAGCTTATGGCGCTCAGATACGGTGCGCTTCCTATCGTTCGTGAAACGGGCGGTCTTAAGGATACGGTTGAACCTTACAATGAATACGAAGGAACCGGAACAGGATTTTCGTTTGTTAATTATGACGCATTTGATCTTCTCAATACCATTAACTATTCAAAGAGGGTATTCTTTGATTACAGAGAGGAATGGGATAAAATGAGAGTCAGAGCAATGCAGCAGAATTATTCCTGGGACAACTCCGCAAAGATTTACGAACAGCTTTACCAGGAGATCTGAATTTAATGGCATACGATGGTTTTGTAGTTGCTGATATAGTCAAAGAAATAACAGATAAAGCTAAAGGCGGAAGAATCAGTAAGGTGCAGCAGCCCGAAAAGGACGAGATACATTTTGTGATCAAGAAGGAAAGAATGACATCCAGACTTCTTATGTCTGCGAATCCGAGTCTTCCGCTTTGCTATTTCACGGAATTTACCAAGGAAAGCCCGATGACGGCACCGGCATTCTGCATGCTTCTCAGAAAGCATCTGGGAGGCGGAAGGATTACCGATGTGACCCAAAAAGGAAATGAGAGGATCATTGAGCTTATAGTTGAGCATTCCGATGAGATGGGAGATCTTGCCGAGAAGAGGCTCATTGTGGAAATAATGGGCAGATACAGCAATATAATCCTTGTCGACAGTGACGGTATTATCATGGACAGTATAAAAAGAATATCCCATGATAAAAGCTCTGTCAGAGAGGTGCTTCCCGGAAGAGTATATGAATATCCGCCGGGTAAGGCATCTCCATTTGAGACGGATTTTGAAGGCTTTAAGGAAACGCTGTCGCTTCTTCCGATGGGAACGGCTAAGGCTGTAGTCGAGTCATATAACGGATTCTCATTTACCATGGCAAATGAGATATGCTTCAGAGCGGGAATTGATGCGGGCAGCCCTACGGCGGCACTTTCCGAAGCAGAGTACGGCGCACTTTACAGGGAGTACGAAGGCATTCTGGTAAGTACGAGAAACGGCTGCTTTTTCCCGACACTTTGCTATGAGGATAAGGAGCCTGTTGAATATGCCGCATTTAAGCTTACTTCATATGGGGATAAGGCTGTATCCGGCAAGGAAGACGGCTCACAAGGTTCCGGACAGGAAATGTCGGGTTCGGGAGAGAATACAGCCGCAGGATATATTTCGGGCATAATTGAAAAGTTCTACAGGGAAAAAGAGATAAATGTCCGTGCAAGACAGAAATCTCATGATCTCAGGAAGATTTTGACGAATGCCATTGAAAGAGTATCGAAAAAATACGACCTGCAGCTTAATCAGCTTCGAAGCACCGGGGACCGTGATAAATACCGTATTTACGGAGAACTTGTAAATGCCTACGGGTATACGGTGCCGGAGGGCTCAGCCGAGCTTGTCTGTACCAACTACTATGACGGGCAGGAGGTAAAGATACGGCTGGATCCCGAGCTTTCGGTATCTAAAAATGCTCAGAGGTATTTTGACAGATATAATAAAAAGAAAAGAACCTATGAGGCTCTTACTGTTGAGACTGAGGAGACAAGAAAGGCGCTGGAGTATCTGCAGCAGATAAAGCAGGATCTGGATATCGCCGAAACAGAAAACGATATAAATTCTGTAAGACAGGAGCTTATCATTGCGGGAGAGATAAAAAAGAAGGATCCTAAGACCAAAACAAAAAAGCAGGCCAAGGAAAAGCCTATGCATTTCATTTCATCCTGCGGCTATGATATTTATGTAGGAAGAAACAATCTTCAAAATGATGAGCTTTCTTTTAAGATCGCAGACGGCGGGGATATGTGGTTCCATGCGAAAAATATGCCCGGAAGTCATGTGATAGTAAAATGTGCAGGCAAGGGTGAGCTTCCGGATCGGGTTTATGAGGAAGCGGCACGGCTTGCGGCGTATTATTCTTCGGGAAAGGAATCACCCAAGGTAGAGGTGGATTATACCGAAAGAAAGAATCTGAAGAAACCGCCCGGAGCAAATCCCGGATATGTTATTTACCATACTAACTATTCCATGGTTGCACCTCCGGACATTAACGGAATAAAAAGACAAGAGGAGTAAAGACAAAATGATAAGGAGCATGACAGGCTTCGGCAGAGGCGAGTATACAGATGATCAGATAAGTATCACTGTGGAAATGAAGGCTGTAAATCACAGATATTCCGACTTTACAATAAAGATGCCGAAAAGCTTTAATGAATATGAAACGGCACTGAGAAACATTCTGAAAGAGGATATCGCCCGCGGAAAAGTGGATGTATACATTACGATGAGGAAGCTTAAGGGCTCTGATGTCGTTGTTAAGTATAATGAAGAGGTTGCGGCAGAGTATATTTCTTATCTGAAGGAGATACATAAAAAATATGATTTTGCCGACGGTATGACCGAAGCGGTTGTGGCAAGGCTTCCCGAGGTGTTTACACTTGAAGAAAAGGAAGACAACACCGAGGAGCTGTATCCCAAGCTTGAAGCAGCACTCAGAGAGGCATTGAAGCGATTCATCGAGTCAAGGGAGACGGAGGGCGAAAACCTTAAGGTCGATATGCTTGAAAAGCTGAGTCGTATGAATGAACTTGTGCTTGAAATAGAAAAGCTTTCACCGGAGCTCGTTGAGGAATACAAAAATAAGCTGAGAGGAAAGATCGCCGATCTTCTTGAGGATAATTATATAGACGAAAACAGGATTGCCATGGAGGTTACCATTTATGCGGATAAAACCTGCGTGGATGAGGAAGTTATAAGGCTTAAAAGTCATGTGGATACTACCATAAATGTTCTTAAGGAAGGCGGAGCGGTCGGAAGAAGCCTTGACTTTATCATTCAGGAAATGAACAGAGAGGCAAATACCATTCTTTCCAAAGCAGATGCGATCAAGGTTACGGATATCGGAATAGAGCTTAAGACACTTATCGAAAAGCTTAGGGAACAGATACAAAACATAGAATGACCGTAGAAAAATGGAGAAAAAACATATGAAAAACGGAAGATTAATAGTTATATCTGGATTTTCCGGTGCCGGTAAGGGCACCGTGGTTAAGAAGGTTGTCGAGAAGTACGGCTACAGCCTTTCAATCTCCGCAACGACCAGAGCGCCCAGAGAGGGAGAGGTAGACGGAAAGGATTATCACTTCAAGACTGTTGAGGACTTCAAGAATCTCATTGATTATAACGGATTCGTTGAATGGACGCAGTATGTGGAAAATTACTACGGGACTCCCAGAAAGTTTCTTGAGGATGAAATTGATGCGGGACGTGATGTTATACTTGAAATCGAGGTGAAGGGAGCTATGAATATCAGAGCTCAGTATCCTGATGCCGTTTTGATATTCATTACAACGAGAAATGTAGATATTTTGAGAGACAGACTCAGTAACAGAGGCTCCGAAAGTGAAGAAATTATCGATAAAAGAATAAAAAGAGCTTGCGAAGAAGCTAAGTTTATGGGAGAATATGATTTTGTAGTAGTGAACGACGATGTCGATGAATGCGTCGATACGGTCAATTCCATTATTATAAGTCAGAAATGCAGAAAAGAAGAAAATGAAAAACTGATAGAGGAGATTCAGAAGGACTTCGAGGCGAAAGCATAGGGAAAGCTTGACGCAAATGATACTCTGTCAGCGAAAGGAGAAAGACATATGTTACATCCCTCTTATACGGATCTTATGGAAGTTGTAAACAGCGATGTTGAACCCGGCGAGCAGCCTGTAGTTCAGAGCAGGTATTCCATAGTGCTTGCAACCGCAAAAAGAGCAAGACAGCTTATAGACGGAGCAGAGCCGATGGTTGACGATGTTGAAGGAAGGAAGCCTCTTTCCATAGCTGTTGATGAGCTTTACAACCAGAAGATCAAAGTGCTCGGAGATGAATGATTAGAATTTGACAGCTGAATGTCAGGAAAGGCAGATTTATAAATCTGCCTTTCTTGCGAGTAAATAAGAAAGTAACTGCGCAGGCGGAGAAGCCGCCGACCCGGAGAATACTTAGTGGAGTTCGTATGTACGCCAATGTTATTATAGACATTTCCCATAAGGAGCTGGACAGGTTTTTCCAGTACAGGATACCGGAAAGTCTCGAAGGAGATATCCGTGTAGGTGACCGGGTTGAAATACCGTTCGGTAAGTACGACAGTACCCGCTCCGGTTATGTGGTTGAAATTACCGACAAAGCTTCCTGGGATGAGTCTAAGATAAAGGAACTGAAAGGACACATTAAAGGAAGCATTTCCATAGACGGGAAGCTGATAAATCTGGCGTCGTGGATACATGAAAGATACGGTTCGACCATGTCAAAAGCGTTAAGCGCAGTGACGCCGGTAAAAAGAACCGTAGGAAAAAAGAAAATACAAAAGCCTTACGATGACCTTATCCGGGAAATCGAACCCGTAAGGGAGCTGAATGAATCTCAGGAAGAGGTATATCAGTCTGTTAAGGAAGATATAGAAAACAGGAGAGGAAGCACATTTCTTCTGTATGGTGTAACAGGAAGCGGCAAAACTGAGGTTTACATAAAAGCGGCGGAAAGAACGCTCCTTGAGGGTAGACAAGTAATAATCCTGATCCCCGAGATATCACTTACATTTCAGACTGTTGCAAGATTTCGGGCAGTCTTTAAGGACAGGATATCGGTGCTTCATTCGAAACTTTGTGAAGGAGAAAAATACAGGGAATTCGAGAAGGCGAGATCCGGCGAGACGGATATCATGATAGGACCCAGATCTGCGCTGTTTGCACCGTTTTCCGATATAGGGCTGATCGTTGTTGATGAGGAACATGATACGGCCTATAAGAGTGATATGGTTCCCAAATACGATGCGGTCGAGGTTGCCCGGGAAAGGGCAAGGGTGGATAATGCCACACTTTTACTCGGATCGGCAACTCCGTCGGTGAACTCGTATTTTAACGCTAAGGCAGGCGAATATAAAATGCTCAGCCTTCCCGAGAGAACCTTCGGAAGACCTCTTGCGGAAGTGTCTCTCGTTGATATGAGGGAAGAGTTTAAAAAGGGTAACAGGGGACTTCTTTCAAATGAGCTTCATCAAAGGATGGAAGAAGCATTTGAATCAGGCGAGCAGGTGATGCTGTTCCTCAACAGGAGGGGCTATAACAGCTTCATTTCCTGCAGGAGCTGCGGTGAAGTCATAAAGTGTCCGAACTGTGAGGTGTCCTTAAGCTATCATATAAATAATGTGCTGCAGTGCCATTACTGCGGCTATCAGACCGTAAATCCGAGAGAATGTCCCTCGTGTCATTCGCCTTTTATAGCCGGTTTCGGTACCGGTACTGAAAAGGTCGAGGAAGAGATAAAAAAGGAATTTCCGGGTGTCAGGGTCCTTCGAATGGACAAGGACACGACGATAAGAAAGAATGCTCAGGCAGAGATACTTCAGAAGTTTCGGGATAAAAAAGCGGACTGCCTTATCGGAACCCAGATGATAGTGAAGGGACACGATTTTGAAAATGTGACTCTTGTGGGTGCCGTAAATGCCGATATGGGACTCTTTTCCAATGATTACAGGGCTGCCGAAAGAACCTTCGATCTTCTTGTTCAGGCATCCGGAAGAGCGGGAAGAGGAGATAAAAAGGGCCATGTGGTAATCCAGACATATCAGCCCGAGCATTATGCTCTTATGGCTTCCGGTAAACAGGATTATGAGCTTTTCTATAATACCGAAACCGCATACAGAAAGCTGGCGGGATATCCTCCGTTTCTGAATATGTTCAGCATGATGATAATTTCCCGGGATGAAAAGCTGGCCGAAAGCTTCGCATCGGAGCTTGTCGCCGTTCTGAGAAAGGTTGAAGAACAAAAGAACAGAAAAACTCAGATAATCGGCCCTGCCGAAGCTGATATAAAAAAGATAAACAATGAATTCAGATATATGCTTTACGCGAAAGCACCGAAGGGGCAGAACCTTACAATGCTTGAGGAAAACGCAAAGCTGTATCTTGAAAAAAGATATCCTGACAGCGATATCAGGATAATATGTGAATATGAAACCCGATGACCGGTGGAATTCTGAAGACCGTATATCATAGCTTAAAAGGAGGACAAGTTTGAGGATGAAGAACATTAGGAAGCTGCTTCTATCGTGCGTAGTTGCAGGCGCGTGCGTCGCATTATTTTCGTCGGGAGGGAAAAAACTTAAGGCTGCCGAAATTGACTGCGCTACCGGAACAGACGTTGTGACAGACGTTGTGACAGGTACCGCGACAGATGAAGATACGACAGATAGCGATATTGAAGTTTTTTCGGATATCGACTTTGGTAATATGGAAAATATTCCCACCGGTGATGATGAATCGGATGAGGATGATATTGCTATCATAGAGGGATCCGTGAAAAATATTATGGATGACCCTTCTATCGACTGGAGCGAATATAAGGGCGCCGACATTATCATTAATATTAAAGATAAGGGAATCGTTCTAATCACTGATGGAAGTGATGACGGTGATGACGATGATGCGAGTGATGATGATGCCGACGACGATTTTGAAGCGGATCCGGATAATACATTTTATGACGGAATGGATTACGGCGATGTTTATGATTATAAATACTATATCGAGCATAATCCCGATATAAAAGAAGCATTCTGGTATGATCCCGAGGGCGCATTCCTTCAGTTCCTTTTGTATGGAATAAAGGAGGGAAGACAGGCAAAGGAAAGCTTCGGCGTGCAGGATTTCAAAAATGCGAATCTCGATCTCAGGTATAAATTCGGGGCAGAAGGACTTGAAGCCTACCTGAAGTATTATATCGTTTACGGACAATATGAAGAGCGCGATGCCACGGATTGCCCGGAGCTTGTAGGCAGGATTGTAAAATATAAAGGCGTTGATTACAGCTCGGTTTATGACTTTGACTACTATATAAAGCACGGTAAGCTGGCAAAGAAATATAAGCTCGATGATTATGGCGCATTACTTCATTTCATAAAAACCGGTATGCCTAAAAAGCTTGCCGGAAAAGAAAAATGTACCGACGAGGAATACGAAAAGTATCAGAAGGTTTCGGAAGTGATCATTAAGGATTACAAGAACGGCTGGCTCCTTCATAAGGGTGAATGGCTTCACTTTACGAAGGACGGAGATGTGGATAAGCTTCAGGAGGAGGCTCCCACACTTACCGTGATCCCGGGATTTTTCGTAACTAAGATGAGAACGGGAAACCTGAACACAAGAGAAGAGAGAATCGAAGCTATGATTCAATGTGCTCTTGATTATATAGGTACACCGTATAGAATCTGTACATCAAGGGAACCCGGTGTGGGCTGTGATTGCAGCGGACTTGTCATGCAGGCGCTTTATGCGGCAGGCTTCGATCCTTATCCCGCAACTCCCGATCACCATGCAAGACCCGAGAATGAATATGATTCAAGAACTCTGTTCCATCAGACTCCTATGCTTCATGTGGATTTCTCTCAGCTTAAGCGCGGCGATCTGGTATATTACAGAAGTGAGAGAGGAAATATCATAATACATGTGGCTATTTACCTCGGAAACGGTAAGGTGGTTGAAGCATGGCCTCCCTATGTTACCGACAGCTACGGAGTAACGGCACCGCCGCATCCCTATGTATATGGTGTTACGAGACCATTCCCGTAAATCGATAATAGTAACGATAAAGTATCCCGACATCAAATAACAGTCGGGGGTTTCTTCCATTAAATGTTTATGCGAGTAAGATAAGAGGTATCAGATGGCAATAAGAAATATAAGAGTTGACGGAGATGACATTCTCCGAAAGACTTCAAAGCCGATAAAGGAAATGACCGAGAGACTGGAAACGCTCATTGACGATATGTTTGAGACTATGTACGAAAACAACGGGGTAGGACTTGCCGCTCCGCAGGTGGGAGTACTTAAAAGACTCATTGTCATCGATGTGGGCGAGGATCAGCCGATGTCGCTTATCAATCCCGAGATCGTTGAGGCGGACGGTGAACAGATAGGTGATGAAGGATGCTTAAGTCTTCCGGGACTTGTAGGTGAGGTTGCAAGACCGGATCATGTGATAGTAAAGGCACTTGACAGAAATATGCAGGAGATAACTGTGGAAGGCACCGGCCTTCTTGCCAGATGTCTCTGTCATGAGATAGATCATCTGGATGGTGTTCTTTATAAGGATCTTGTAATTGACGGGCTTCACAGAACGGATATGCCCGAAGATGAAGAAGAATATGAATACGAAGAGGAAGACTGAAGCCGCTATGAAGATTATTTATATGGGCACACCGGAATTTGCGGTTCCGCCCCTCAAAGCGATAATTGAAAATGACTACGAGGTTGTGGCTGTATTCACTCAGCCTGATAAGCCGAAGGGAAGAAGTAAAAAGCTGATCGCACCTCCGGTCAAGGAGGAGGCACTTTCTCATGATATACCGGTTTATCAGCCCGAGAAGCTTCGTGACCGGGAGAATGTTGATATCATAAAAAGCATTGCTCCGGATATGATAGTCGTTGCGGCCTACGGTCAGATTCTTCCTGTTGATATTCTGGAGATCCCGCCTATGGGATGCATTAACATTCACGCTTCGCTGCTTCCAAAGTACAGAGGTGCTGCACCGATCGAAAGATGCATTATAGACGGTGAGAGCGAAACAGGCGTTACGACAATGTATATGGCAAAGGGACTTGATACCGGGGATATGATAGACTGTGACCGGGTAGCCATAGATAGTAATGATACAGGTGGGACGCTTACCGAAAAGCTTTCGAAGGCAGGAGCAGAGCTTATTATCAAGACCATGGGAGAGCTTGAAAACGGCTTGGCAAAGAGGACGCCGCAGGATGAAGCAAAATCAAGCTATGCGGCAATGCTGAGTAAAGAAACGGGTCTTATAGATTTCGATGGTCCTGCCGAAAAGGTAGAGAGACTGATGAGGGGGCTCGATCCCCGGCCAAGCGCATATACTTTTATTAAAGGAAAGCAGATAAAGCTTTTCAGGGCGGATGCTTTATCCGAAGAAGAAAACGTTGTTTCAGAGGCGAGGAAAGAGTATAAGCCCGGAACGATAATCGAAAGTGAAAAGAAATTCTTTACCATATTATGCGGTGAAGGCGCGCTTCGCATTAGATCCCTTCAGCCCGAAGGAAAGGGCAGAATGGATGCTGCTTCTTATCAGAACGGTAACAGGTTGGCAGTGGGAGAGTTATGCAGCAAAACGAAAGATATATAAGTATTCAGATATTAAATGATATAGATAAGAGAGGCACATTTTCGGGTGAAGCCATTGACGGAGCTCTCAGAAAAGAACAGTTCAGCGATAAAAGAGAAAGAGCCTTTGTTACAAGGCTCACCGAAGGCACTATCGAGAAAAAGCTGACTATAGATACTGTCATCGAAAGGTACTCGAAGGTAAAGGTTCCGAAGCTGAAGCCTCTTATAAGAAATGCCATAAGGACAGGTATTTATCAGATTTTTTATATGGACAGCGTACCTGATGCCGCAGCCGTAAGCGAAGCCGTAAATATCGTTAAGGCTCACGGTATGAAGAATCTGTCCGGCTTTGTAAATGCTATTCTCAGGAATGTGATAAGGGATAAGGAAGAGCTTCGTAAAATGATCGGCTCGGATCCCTGCCTTAAGTATTCCGTACCGAAATGGCTTTATGAGTATTTGGTTGAAAACTACGGCGCGGATTATGCAGAAAAGATACTCGCTGATACGGAAGCCTTCAGACCTACGACAATAAGGGTAAATACCAATCTTGTCACAAAAGAAAAGCTTACTGAAATGCTTGAGGCGGACGGTATAAAGGTAAGAAACGGAAATTACAGTGATAATTCGCTCCTTATTGAAAATTATGATTTTATCAGAAGGATAAAGGGCTTCAGGGAAGGCTTTTTTATCGTGCAGGATGAAAGCGGAATGGCAGCGGTAGAAGCCCTCGGTATAAAGCCGGGAAGCGTTGTCATAGATATGTGTGCCGCACCGGGCGGAAAAAGTCTTTATGCTTCTTTGTTTGTGGGGAAGGACGGCCTGGTAAGGAGCTTTGATATTTCCGAAGCGAAGAAAGCTTTGATAGAGGAAAATGCAGAAAGGCTGAAGGCTTCAAATGTCTCGGCTTTTGTAAAGGACGCTCTTAAATATGACCCGGAGCTTGGCGAAAGCGCTGACTATGTAATAGCTGATGTTCCGTGTACCGGACTCGGCGTAATGGGCAGAAAGAATGACATTAAATACAGGGTAAAGCCCTCGGATATGGAGACACTTTCTAAGCAGGCGGGGAGTATCCTTGAAAATGCCGACAGATATCTTAAAACAGGAGGAAGGCTGCTTTATTCCACCTGTACCATAACAAAAGAAGAAAACGGGATGGTTGCGCAGAGGTTTCTGAAAAAGCATCCCGGTTATGATAAAATTGCGGAAAGACAATTTCTGCAAGGTATAGACAAATGCGACGGATTTTATTATCTTATATTACAAAAGAATTAAGTGGAGTATCAAATGGATAAGCTGCGTGACAATCTGAAGATAATAATAGGTGCTGCTGTTGCGATCACGGTCGTGATAGTTTTATTTGTTGTGCTCGGAAGAGATAAGGATTTATCATCGGTGACAAGTGCTGAGATAAAGACGGGCAGGGATTATCTTGCAAGTCTTGAAGCGGGGAAGGTCAGCGATGTTGAAAACATTCTGAAGGAACAGAGAAATGCGGAGCTTCGCGCCAAGAGTCAGGAGAAGATAGATGCTCTCGATGACGAGAACACCGATATCTGGAGCCTCTTTGAGGATTATGTGCTTCTCGGTGACTCCCGTGCCGTAGGCTTCTGGTATTACGGATTTCTTCCGAAGGAAAGGGCAATCTCCGAGGCCGGAGCAACGATCCGTTTCCTTAAGGAGCACGAGCCTGACATATATGCTCTTAATCCGTCATCAATATTCTGTTGCTTCGGACTTAACGATGTTTCCATAGGACTCTGGCCTACGCCCGAGGATTATAAGGCAGAATACACGGAGACGCTTAAGGAGATACAGAGTAAGCTTCCCGATGCGACTATATATGTAAGCTCCATTCTTCCCGCAAAGGATCCCGCATTTAACAAATCCGAAAAATGGCGCAATATCCCTCAGTACAGCGAGGCCTGTAAGGAAATGTGCGAGGAAAACGGATTCGTTTATATAGATAATTCTGAAATATGCGAGAAGTATACCGACCTTTGGGATATAGACGGAATCCATGTACAGAAGCCGTTTTATAATTACTGGGGAAAGAATATGATACTTGCCACTTATCAGCATGTGCTGGATCAGCAGCTTGAGGCTACAAATACGGATGCCGATGAGTGATAAAATAAAGACTAATGACTGTATTATAAACAATCATACGGATGATTATGATGATGCTATAATCGATTATTTACATAAAATTATCAAGGAATAATAATATGAATCCCAAAACGATTTTGTTTCTGGTGCTCAAGATAATAGCTCTGGTCCTGGCTGTGTTTTTCATAGTCAGCCGGATGATGGGTGATGTCATGAGCAATACGGATTTTGAGACAATGAAAAACAGCATTATATCTGTGGCAAAGCTGGAGCCTATGCAGGAAGCGGATAATCAGATGATCAAGCGGCTCTATGGCATAGATCCTTCGCAGTATGACGGCGTTATGCTTTATTATCCCGACACAAATATGGGTGCCGAGGAGATACTTCTCGTTAAGCTGAAGGATGTATCTCAGCAGGAGGAGGTGTCCAAGGCCCTTGATGCGAGAGTTACGACTCAGAAAAAGAGCTTTGAGGGATACGGTGCAGATCAGACGGCTATGCTTGAAAAAGCAAAGACCATAGTAAAGGGAAATTACATTCTGTATGTATCCGCGGACGATCCGGAAAAGGTTACAGACGCATTTGACAAGAATTATTAAAGCTTTTTGCAAATTATTGTTGTTACTGTATTAATTATTCTGATTAAGGAAACTGACTGAAAATGACATTTAACTCTTTGATCTTCATTTTCATATTTTTGCCGGTATTTACGCTGCTGTATTATCTGATACCGAATACGCTTATAAGAAACATTCTTCTTATACTCGGCAGCATTGTTTTTTATTGCTGGACCGGTCCGGAGTATGTTGTGCTGCTCCTTATTTCGGTGCTTTTTAATTATGCTTCCGGCTGTGAGATAGAGCTTCTCTTCAGAGACAGGAGAGAAGGCCTTGCGAAGATTGCTCTTATCACCACCATTGCCGTGGATGTCGCGATCCTTTGCTTCTATAAATATTTTTCAAATGACCTGCCGCTCGGTATATCCTTCTATACATTCTCGGTCATTTCTTATGTGGCTGACATTTATCTGGAAAGATCTGAGGCGGAGTTTAATCCTATCACTGCGGCGACCTATATACTTTTCTTCCCTAAGATAGTATCCGGTCCCATAGTTCAGTTTAAGGATATGCAGCAGGTTATAAGACAGAGGACTGTTGACAGAAATAATCTGATGGCCGGCATACATCTTTTCATTGTAGGTCTGTTTAAGAAGGTTCTCATCGCCGATATGCTGGGTGCTGCGCACAGCTCGATTTATGCTCTTGATCAAATGTCCGGGGCAACGGCATGGCTTGGAATGATCTACTACAGCCTGCAGCTTTATTTCGACTTCAGCGGTTATTCCGATATGGCTATCGGTCTTGCCAAGATTTACGGCTTTAAATTTGATAAGAACTTTGATTATCCTTATACATCCGGCTCCATGAGTGAATTCTGGAGAAGATGGCACATTTCGCTTGGAGGCTGGTTCAGGGATTATGTTTATATCCCTCTCGGCGGAAACAGATGCAGCAGCCTGAAGCAGTTCAGAAACCTTGCGGTTGTATGGCTTCTTACGGGTATATGGCACGGAAGCACATTGAACTACATTTTCTGGGGAATATACCACGGCTTCTTTGTAATTATCGAGAAGTTCCTGGTAGGAGATATTATCAAGAAGATACCGAAGCCTATAATGATGGTGCTGACTTCGCTTATCG
>CACYCJ010000390.1 GCA_902772925.1 uncultured Lachnospiraceae bacterium | reverse complement strand
TCGCAGAATGGCTGTGCTACGCACAGCGAATCCTCGCTTCGCTCGGACCGGCGATTTCATCAACTTCGTTGATGAAATCACCGTCCGAACCAAGCAATACCTTCGTCTTTCCAGCCGGCTTTTATAAGGTTAGCACTTTCCGCTTTGCTCGTCGTATAGTGATGTGAGCCTGCTACAGCATTGGGATTATACAATCTGTAAAGCGGTACTGTCTTTGCGTCATCCGAATACCAGCCTATTCCTTCGTACTGCCAGCCGGCCATAATAAGGTCATCCTTTTCTTTGCCGCTGACAGTGTAATGATGGTCTCCGGCATTCTTATTATACAGTCTGTAAACAGGTGTTTTGGATTTCACGGGTGCCTTCCATGCAAGTCCCTCATACTTCCAGCCCGCCTTCACAAGATTATCCTTCTCAACTGTGGATGCAGTATAGAAATGCTCTCCACTGTTGGGATTGTAAAGCCTGAGCATATCAACAGTCTTCACAACCGGAGGATCGGCAGCAGTCACATTTATCTTAACGACCTTAACACCTGTCTTATAATTATCCGTAGTCGCTGCTGTTACAAGCACATAAGCTGTTCCTTCTTTAACAGCCGTAACCTTTCCGGTCTTTTTATCCAGAGTGATTGCCTTACCGGCTTTTATTACATAAGACAGTTTTCCTTCTCCGGAATTCTTTGCATTTATTTTAGCACTCTGCCCGACCTTGAGGTTCAGGCTGTCTGCCGTAATAGTCTGGGGTGCTTTCTTAATATTAATAGCTACACCACCCTCATTATCACAATAACCTTCCGCCTGTACAATGTAGTATATCTCATTGTACCCTGCATTCTTAAATGAAGGAGCTTTATCCAGATCATATTTTCCTCTTTGAAGCCCATACTTAATCGTATAACCTTCCTCCGGAGTTTTGACCAAAAGCTTTATGGTATGTTCCTTTCCATCATAGATTCCGTCAAAACCTTCTGCGTCGAGCTCTATTTCAGGATCTGCAAATCTGACATATTTAAACCCCTTAACGGTTTCATAATTGGAATCAACCGGTATTTCGGTTTCATTCTCCTTGCCATCATAATCTGACCAGCCTAAACCGGATCTTCCATTGGTAAATGCCGTTTTTGAAAAGACTGCCTGTGAGTATCCTCTGGCAACAACAGAAGCATCAGTTCCTACAATAAAGTTTTTGTCAAACTCGAATATTCCCACACTTTGCTGTCTTTCTCCTGCAAGCTTTCCGCCTATTCCACTCAGATATACGCCTGAAACATTTACAGACTCACCACCGTAAACGCCATAAGAATTGGCATCTACAGCTTCCTGCAGATCAGCTCCCTGTCCGTAAACTTTTCCACCGGTAACTTCTAATTTTCCGAACAATGCAACGATACCGACAGTTGTTTTTTTACTTCCCGCTTTGTCAACAGCGACACCACGGAGCTCACCACCTGTTACAATCAAATCATATTGAGCAAAAACCCCATATGACCTACTTGCACCATACCCCTCTGATTCAACAAATCCACCTTTTATATAGATGCTTCCGTCTGCTTCTATTCCAACGCTTTTGTTTTCAGCATAACCGGATACAGCAATGATTTCGCCGCCTTCCACTGTGATATCAGAACTACTGAAGATAGCAACACTATCGCGGATATTATTATCTTCTGTTGAATCCGGCAAAGTGATTATCAAATCGCCGTCACCCATAAAAATCAAACTTTCTTCGGACGCAATAGCATAACTATCCGGATCTACTTTATCACTTTGTTCCATAAAAATGGAATTTTCACCGATAAGATTAATTTTAAGTGCATCAGATCCTTCGTATTCGATTCCTATATCCGCTCCTTCGTAACCTTTACCTTTATACTTAAAACCGTTCAATGTCAGCGTATTAAGCTCGACATCATAGCTCCAGCCTTCACCTTCCAAAGCATCCGGACCTACTTTTGTATCCCCGACTGTAAGATAATAAAAGCCTTCTGCTTTTACATCCTGCCCCATCAAAGGTATAAAGCCGATAACCAAAAATGCAGCTAATATCACACTGATACTTTTTTTCATCAAGCCTCTCAAAGCCATACTCCTCCTTTACATTTTGAAATAAAATTTAAAGACCATTATATTGTATCATATTTGATATTTCTTGTCTTTAAACAGTTCAACTTTTCAAAATAATCCGGCCCTTTTACCTTCAATCCGAGAGACATTTATCCATTAATCCTATCGCGTCT
>CACYCJ010000389.1 GCA_902772925.1 uncultured Lachnospiraceae bacterium | reverse complement strand
TACTGACAATTTCCTTCCTGCTTATGAATGAAAAGAAATGATTTTATAGTAATATTACGATAAAAAAACGGACTCCCATCACTTTCCGTCACTCCACTCCCGGCTAATCCTTTCATACATTTCTCTGACATCATCGATCGTAACTCCGGCACTGCCGCCCTCATATGTATTCATAGCGTCTATCGTTTTCTGAAAAACCTCATCTTCACTTAGCTCACTACTTGGAGCGAGCGTTCTGAAATCCTGATGTATCGCATTACATATATATTGATAATAGGACGGATAGAATCTTACACTGTAGGGCGATATATCATTATTCTCAAGCATTCTCCGATAGCTTTCACTTTTTCCGTATGCTATTTCATAATCCATATCAAAGCAGAAATAGTCCAGCTGTCTTTGTATAGAATTCCATCCTTTGTACTTCGGATTTTCGGACCATTCATCCTCTCCCATATAACAAAGAAATGCAATAGCTCTTCTGCCTGTCCACTGACCCAATCCCAAGCCTAACATATGATAAGGATATCCGGTTTTATCTGTGTGAGATTCCGATGCAAAAAACGCCTCTTCGTAAAGACTTATCGTGGAGCTGTAATTAAAATATACATTTTCTCTGTATTTTTCATCGATAAACATCCTTCTGGCCATTATAAGTCTGCTCACCTTTGATTTCGCAAACTGACCTTCGATGATCGAAGGATCGATTCCGGATTCCTTTCTCCACCTGGCCAGAATTCCTGCTATTGCATAATCGCTGTAGCCTTCTTTTCTCAGCCTTTCAACAACTATTTTTTCGTTATTTACATTTTTTACCAGCTTCACTTTCCCACTATCATAGACAATTTCGCTATTACCTATTCTCTTGGTACCGTCTTCAGTCGGCCAGGATATGATCGTTACAATAATCAGTATTATGGCAGCCGCGAAAAATATAATAATCTGAGGTACTTTTATTCTGACCATCGATTCATTTTGTTTTTTTCTATTTTTTTTAGCATTATTTCTCTTTCTGTTTTTGCTGTCCATTATTCTCTCGTAAGCTCCATTTGTATTTTGCTGCAGGTTCATAAAAGTGTACCCGTCCCTGTTTCACATTGTAACAGTATACCGGTTCTCCTGTCATCTTAGTCCCCTGCAAGTACCGCCATTGAAATTATACTAAATGTGCTGCCTTCAGCGTTCTCTTTTTCCTCTGCCGATGCCGCATTTACTCCCGAAACATACCAGTTGTAATCACTGCTTACTCTGAAAATGTATTTATTTTTTCCCGGCATTGCAGTAAAGGTATAACGATATTTTTCTTCAAATCTGCCATCCTCATATACACCGAGTCTCAGCACTTCTTCCGAATTTTCCGGTGCAGCGGAATCTGCTTCTATAACTATGTAATTTCCGACTTCCGATCTCTGTGCATCTTCCACATAAAACTCATACAGACCACGACTCAGTGATGCTTCGGATATCACTTCATTTGATACGGCACTGTCATATTCAGACCATATATAAGGAAGCTGTCCGAGATTATAAATGTGGAAGCCGTTTTCGTATGAGGGAATTGTCTCGTCATATCCGTAATCCGCATACTCAAATACCGTTTCGGAAACAAGTCCCTCTGCCTTAGCATACAGCTCATCATACCTGTCCTTCAGGCACCATACCGCAAACTGATCCCCATATTTACAAAGCGGTCTGTAATATTCGTAAATATATTCCGAAACCTTATAATATCTGTATACATTTGCAATATCATCCATTCCCGCTGCAAGTCTGTCGGTTGTGAGTGGCATAAATACCAAGGGAACCCCGGCCATCTCTTTTATAAACAGCTCCTGAGTATACTCCCCAGAAAGCTGCGAAGGAGACTGGCTCACATACACAGGGTCTCTCTTTCCGAGAAAAGCGTAAAATGTGGATCTGTTCATAAAGTCAACATAGGTTTCATCCCCGGCAAGAAGCGTATCCGTTACAGCCCTGTAAGGCACAAGCATTTCCTTTGTTTCATCGTTAATATCGAATCTCTTTACTACTCTTCCCTCATTTTTAATGTGCTCCCAGTAAGTAAGAGGATCATCGGCAGAGGTTGCCGAAGTCCATGTTCCTGTGATATCTCCTATCTTTACAACCGCATCTTCTATAAGAGGCGCATAGCCGTAGGTCGAGTTTCCGGTCATTGCATTTGTGAAGATCATGAGAATTCCGAGCACAGGCAGGAAGAACCTTTTATCCTTAAATACAGACACAAAAACGGCTATAAAGATATATGCATCCCATATAATGATATGAAGCGCCATTTCCTCGAGCGAATGCTTCACAAGTCCTCTCGAGTAATTACCGAAATACATAAAGCCCAGCATTATCATGGCTATCCAGAGCTTTTCTCCTGCGTTCTCCTTCATCTTCTTAGAAACAATGAGATACACAAGGCAGATAACC
>CACYCJ010000388.1 GCA_902772925.1 uncultured Lachnospiraceae bacterium | reverse complement strand
CAACTCATTTATGACGGATTCGATCATAGTCGAAAAGATTTCGGCTGTGTTTCCTATCTTCTTTTTCCTTGTTGCGGCACTAGTCTGCTCCACCACCATGAGCAGAATGGTTGATGATGAGAGAACCCAGATAGGAACCCTCAGAGCCCTCGGCTACAGCAGGCGCGCAATCGTATCAAAATATTTGATATATTCAGGAAGCGCCGCAGCAACAGGCTGCCTGGCGGGATTTTTCGCAGGCGGTTACCTCTTCCCGAAGGTCATCTGGATCTGTTATCAAATGCGTTACCGCATCCCCGGATTTGTATGCTTATATGATGCAAAGCTCTTTTTGGTGGGTCTAATCACCTCACTGCTCTGCTCGATGGGCATCGCATTTTTGTCATGCCTGAATGAAATGAAAAGTGTACCGGCCGAGCTTATCAGGCCCAAGGCTCCCGCCTCCGGAAAAAGGATTTTCCTCGAAAAGATCACTCCGCTTTGGAACAGTTTTTCATTCCTTATCAAGGTATCGCTCAGAAATGTATTTCGTTTTAAAAAGAGAATGATAATGATGATCCTGGGAATCGCAGGCTGCACCGCCCTCGTCATTACAGGCTTCGGGATTAAGGATTCGGTAGCCAATATCGTCAACTTCCAATATGACGACATCCATACCTATGACATAGTCGTAAACTTTGACGACAAAATAGACAATTCCTTGAAGGAATCCGTGACAGCTTCAAACAAGGAAGCCATTGAAAATGCATTTATCACCTATCAGACTTCGATGACCATGAAATCTCACAGCTTCAGCAAGACCGTGAACCTCATCGTTTCGGATGAACCGGATATAACGGAAATCATCCGGCTTAAGGATAATAGTTCAGGAGAATATATCAAATTTCCTGATGACGGCAATGTGATAATGACCAATAAGCTTGCGGAGATCACAAATACCTCTGTCGGAGACAAGATCAATCTTTCGATATCCGATACCGAAAGTGCTGATTTTACGGTATCCGCCATTGCTGAGAACTATGTAAATAATTATATTTATATGAACACGGAAACTTATAAAAAGGGCTTCGGCAGCTATGAACCAAAGACTCTGCTTATCAGCACCACAGAGGGTACAGACAATTTTTCTGCCGCTGCAGACATTGAAAACGGTTTTGAGACTACTTCCATACAGGTTCTGGAGCAGACAAGAAACACTATCGCAAGCATTATGTCCAGTCTGGATTATGTTGTAATACTCGTAATTGCCAGCGCCGCAGCTCTTGCATTTGTCGTACTCTTCAATCTGGGCAATATCAACATCAGCGAAAGAGTCCGCGAGATTGCCACCATCAAGGTGCTCGGCTTCCACAGAAATGAAACCGGCGGATATGTATTCAGAGAAAACCTCCTGCTGACGATTATGGGAATAATAGCCGGGATTCCTCTCGGAATAATCTTCCACAGATTCGTGATCTCTCAGATAAATGTAGAGGTGCTTTCCTTCAAAGTTGTTATAGCTCCTCTCAGTTTTATCTACTCAGCCGCTATAGTGATACTGTTCTTCTGCATAACCAACCTCATCCTCGGAAGAAAGCTCTCCGAGATTGATATGGCAGAGTCGTTGAAATCAATAGAATAAATATTAGCAAAATTCTTTTCGGCTCGGGAAGCCGTAAGCACTCTCCGCACAGTCCACCGCACGGATTATCGCTTCTCCGATAACCTCTGCGGCAAGGGTTCCCACGAGATCCTTATCCGCCTTCACGTCTCCCACCGACAGAGTATATATGCTGTCACCGTCTGCCGATGAATGTACCGGATTTATAGCTCTTGCGTACCCGTCATGCGCCATTCCGGATATCTTGCAAAGCTCCGCCTTTGAAAATGCGGCATTGGTAACAACTACCGCCAGTGTCGTATTTCCTGCAAACCCGTCATTTCCGGCAATTCCGGCATTTCCGTTATTTCCGTCATTTCCGCCATTTCCGGCAGTTTCGTTATCCTCCACAAAGTTAGTGAATCTGTTTTCATTCACTTCAATCTGTGATTTCATCACTTCCACCGAGCTTCGAAAGCTCTTTTTATCGCTCGAAAGAAGCCCAGCAATCTTCTGTCCGGTATTATGATCAAAAATATCTCCGAGTGCATTAAGGGCAACAACCGCTCCTATCCTCAGCTCACCAATACTTATGGCGTAGCTTCCGATTCCCGTCTTCATACAGTAGTCCATACCGAGAAGCTTTCCCACGGTCGCTCCGCAGCCGGCGCCATAATTTCCGTCTTTATAATTCGGCTCCTCAAATGCTATCTTAGCTGCTTCATAGCCCATTTTTTCATCCGGTCTAACAAACGGATCACCCACCGTAAGATCAAAAAGATCCGACTGAACCACGAGAGGAACCTTCGTTATACCGACATCGAAGCCGTACCCCTTCTCTTCAAGATATTTCATCACTCCGCTTGCGGCACCGAGACCGAATGCGCTTCCGCCCCCAAGCACAACGGCATGTATCATATCTGCCGCCATCATAGGATTCAAAAGCTGCGTTTCTCTTGAAGCGGGTCCGCCGCCCCTGACATCCACCCCGGCTCTCATTCCGTTTTCAGATATAAAAACCGTACAGCCTGTCGCTGCCTTTTTATTTTCTACCTGCCCTATTCTGACAGTACCTATCTCTGTTATGGGTATTTCTCTATTCAAAATGCCTCCTTTTCTCCCTATAGCCTACATTTTTATCGGCAGGGTTCCTCCTTATCAGACAGTAAAGCTGTTTATAGCCTCCTGCATCTATGTCACTGAAATAATAACATAGAAAAACAAATATTGCATTATATGTATTGAAGATCAGCCGGCAGAATTTCAAATAGATTTTTAGACATTGCTTTCTCTCAATATAGCTTCTTAAAACAAAAACCTGAACACCTTTTTTATAAAAGGCGCATTAAGCACAACCAGCATCACGATATAAAAATAAAAGCAGGCATATGAAATGAATATATCAGACGATAGATTTCCTGAGAAAAGACTTCCGGAAAAGATTCGATGACGTGCGCAAAGATAGTCAGAAAAATAAGAATGCAGCGTATATCATCGATCATTTCCAAAAATCAAGCTCGTTTTCATCCAACCCGATGTCCCTTGCTTTAAATACCGGATCCTTGCCTTCCTTTTTCTGCTTTTCATAATCCTTAAGACAGTTTATCGCCTTTTTTCCGAGTATCACACAGGTCGGCAGATTGATCAGAGTCATACATCCCATAGTAATATCTGCCGCTGCCCACGCAGCGTCCATAGGTATAAGTGCACCCACAAAGATAACAAATACACATCCCAGATTAAAGAAAAGCATAAATTTTTCCGACGGCTGCTTCTTTTTATTCAGGAAAATTATCGCATTATTCACATAATATAGATTGCCCAAAAGTGTTGTAAACGCAAACAGTATCATTGCAATCGTTATAAATGTAGGACCCGCCTTTCCGAAAACAGTTGAAATTGCATTTTGAACATAAGGTGCCCCTGCTACATCCGCATTTCTTTCAACACCGCTGGAAAGACACATCAGTGCTGTTGCCGTACAAAGCAGCAATGTATCGATATATACCGAAAGAGTCTGCACAAGTCCCTGCTTAGCAGGATGACTGACCTTAGCCGAAGCGGAAGCATTAGGTGCCGAACCGACACCGGCTTCATTTGAATACAGACCTCGCTTCACTCCGTAGATAAGACAGGAACCTGCAACACCGCCTAAAATCGATTTAAAATCAAATGCATCCTCAAATATCATTACAAACATTTCGGGGATATTAGTTATATTTTTAATTATCACTATCAGGGAAATCAAAACATAAGCCACACCCATAACAGGCACAATTACGCCGGTAAGCTTTACTATCCTCTTTCCTCCTCCCAAAAGGCAATAACCGGTAAGCACCGCAAGAGTACCTCCTACCAGTATAGGTGTCACGGTCTCACTGTAAAATGAATAGTTTTCAAATGTAGACTGCAGATTATATGAACAAAGAAGATTAAAACCGACCGCATATGTAGCGATAAGAAATACGCAGAAAACCGCCGCAACAACAGGTGCATGAAGCGCATGCTCTATATAATAAGCAGGTCCTCCGTAGCATTCACCGTCAGGACTTTTTTTCTTATAAATCTGTGCGAGTGTACTCTCTATAAATGCAGATGAAGCTCCTATAATGCACATTACCCACATCCAGAAGCAAGCCCCCGGACCACCGATGCAAATGGCTGTTGACACGCCGACAATGTTTCCGGTCCCGACACGGGACGCCGTGGAAACAAGCATGGCCTGCAGAGATGACACATTTCTTTTATCAGCAGGCGGTTCCATAAGAAGTCTCATCGATTCCGGAAAAAGCCTTATCTGGACTGCTTTTGTCCTTATGGTAAAATACAACCCCGCTATGGTCATCACAATGATCAAAATCGGATAATACATCACACTATCTATGCGTTCAAGAATAATTGTTATCATACGCACACT
>CACYCJ010000387.1 GCA_902772925.1 uncultured Lachnospiraceae bacterium | reverse complement strand
CTATATGATGAACTCCGTAAGTATGCTGAGATCAGTTCCCGCTTTATGTATAAAATGGGTGTAGACGATGCAGACAGACTTGGGTTGGTATCTATCGTTGCTTTAGCTCTTACAAACAAGAAGTCTGACCTTTTTGATAAAATTCAAAAAGGCACACAAATCATTGGCAAGGAAGATATTGAGAAAGCCTTGCTTGAAGATTCTGACCCTACAAAGTATGGTGTTGTCACCGATCCTCAAAAGGGCTTGCCTGCCGAAAGAATTGCCATATTAAGAGAATATATTCAAAGTGTCCTGCTTAAATCTGATTTAACAAAGCAGATTGGTGCTACATTAAAAAAAGAATGGGACAATAAAGATAAATCTAATGAACATTTTTTTGCAGAAGGTGGCAATACCATACTGTCTCGTGTAACTTGGTCTATCTATAATAATATAATTACAAAATACAACAGATACAAGGATAAGGGCATAGACATTATGGGAACATTTTATTCCCTGTTCTTAGTGTATTATGCTTCTGATAAAAAGAAAGGCATTGTGCTTACGCCGAGTCACATAACAAGACTGTTTTGTGATATAGCCGAATATTTTCGTGGTAAGCCGATTGATAAGGATACCACCATTTTAGACATTTGCACAGGTTCTGGTGGTTTTCTTATTGCTGCTCTAAACTATATCGACAAATCTATTGATAATGATGATAGTCTGTCAGATAAACAGAAACAACGTGAAAAGGAAAAGGCTCGTAAACAATGTCTTATCGGTGCTGAAAAGGCACCAAATATGTTTATGCTTGCTTATGCAAATATGAACTTTCATGGCGATGGCAGTTCAAGACTTTATAATTTAAACAGTTTACTTTCATATTCTTGTGAAGATGAACAGACATTTGGTTCAGAACTTTGCAATTTGTACGACGCAGACGAAAGTTTAAGAGATGCTATGTTTAATCAATTATCTGATACCATTCCCCAACACGACGGAGAACCTGACGAAGATTATGAGCAGCGTATCCGTAATCTTGCCTTTGACGAAGTATTTAAGAAGAAGGGCGCAGACATCGGTATGATAAACCCACCTTATGGCAAGGATTTCAACGAATATGATTTTATCAACGCTGAACTTCGTTACCTCAAAGAAGGCGGTATAGGTCTTGCCATTGTGCCTGTATCAAATCAGGGTGCAAGTAAAAACAACGACAAGGAAGCGGTTCTTGAAAATCATACGTTGCTCGCAAGTCTTCTTATGCCGACGCAATTGTTCGCTAATATACGTAACAGCGGTGCATCTGTAGGAACCTGCATTTTGGTGTTCAAAGCTCACGTTCCGCATCAACAGTTCTTATCAAGTGGTGGTAAGACCTATCTTGCAGACTGGCGTGAAGATGGTTTCAAGATGGTTAATAAGCACGGACGTTTTGAATTTAAGAATGGTTGGTATGCTGTCGGCACAGGATATCACGATATGTATATCGAAGATATGAAGAAAACTATTACAAATGATTATGCAAAAGTTAATGCTTTGACTACGGCTTATACAACCGCTTTTCCTGATGACGTGGTAACAGGACAGATTTCAATAATACCGTCATCATCTTTCAAAAAGGATATACATAATGGTGGTATTAAGTCTGTTGCTATAAGGATTTACGATAATCCCCGTACCATTACGGTTCAAAAAACTGATAAAGATGGAAACCCTAAATGGAAAGAAAAAACTGTTAAAGGTCAAAAACAGTATGCTTTGGATGCTAATGGTGACAAAATACCCCTAATGGAATCTATTAAAGTCTATGACAATATGGATTGGAATATACTTGATTATGTCAAGACTGACTATCATGAACTTACAAACGCTGATTTTATCAAGACTATGCGTAACTATAAATTATTTCAATATATGTTTGAGAAAGATTTATTATTATCAAATGCTGCTGGTATTTCTGACGTTTTAGATGCTGTGCTATCAGATGAATTCACAGAATGGCTTCAGAATAATGCCAATATGGATACATGCCATCAA
The DNA here is from genome assembly GCA_902772925.1 of uncultured Lachnospiraceae bacterium. Taxonomy (GTDB): domain Bacteria; phylum Bacillota; class Clostridia; order Lachnospirales; family Lachnospiraceae; genus Eubacterium_Q. The sequence continues at coordinate 286 of CACYCJ010000387.1, read as the reverse complement.
ATGTCGCTTGAAGATGTGAAATGGAAAGAGTTCCTTTTGGACGATTATTTTAGTATATCTGCGGGTACGTATTATTCTGCAGAAGAATACGAAGAAGGCACTACACCTTATATATCAGCATCAAATCAAAATAACGGCATAAGCAAATATATATCCTTAATACCTGATTTTGATGGTAATTGCATTATAACAGGAAAGGTTGGATGCACAGCTTTTTATCAGAAAGACCCTTTTTGTGCAACATCTGACGTAAATGTATTTGAACCAAAATTCGATATGACATCAT
>CACYCJ010000386.1 GCA_902772925.1 uncultured Lachnospiraceae bacterium | reverse complement strand
TCAAACTCCGTGAAGACTGGCAGCTCGTCGATGTCCTGAAGGAAATGGTGTTTGAAAAATACCAGGAGTTAGGATTAACTGAAAAGTGCACCGATAAGGAAGGTAAGATAGTCGAGCGCATACGTGAAGACGTATGGACTAAGCGTAACGACCACCGCAACCATGCTATGGATGCTATCACCGTTGCCTTCACCAATGAGGCCATCATCCACTATGTCAACTCATTGAGTTCACAGGGCCAAGGCAGGGAGCAGCTTCTGTGTATGCGCCAGAAGTACCTCCACAAAGACGGAAGAGGCAAATGGGTCTTTAATTCACCGATGCCCCTCGACGAAATGAGAGTCGCCGTCAAGCAGGCACTTGAAACTATTCTGGTCGTTCATCCAACGCCCAAGGTTTCAGCCTGTACGAATAATAAGGGAACCGTTGTGCCCCGTGGTAAGCTGCATGATGAGCAGCCTTATGGCCGAAAGAAAATAACTATAGTAACCCAAGAAAAAGTAGATAAGCGTTTTACTTTTGAGAAGATTGCCACTGTCATCAGGCCGAATTACAGAGCCGCTTTGACGGCCCGTCTTCAGAAATTTGGTGGAGACCCGCAGAAAGCTTTCTGTGGAAAAAACGCATTAGAAAAGAATCCCATTTGGCTGGATGCCTATCATAGTGCCGCTGTCCCACTGATGGTAAAGTGTATGTCAGAGAAGTATTTCTTCACCAAACGGGCATCTGTCAATGAGAAGCTGAATGTTGATAAAGTCTATGATGAAAAAGTGAAAGCCATCCTCCTAAAGCGACTCCGGGAGTTTGGGGGTGATGCCAAGAAGGCGTTTTCTAACATTGAATCGGATCCCATCTGGCTGAATAAAGCGAAAGGGTTACAAATTAAATCCGTTCATGTCAAGTCAAACCAGAGCCTCATTCCGTTACGGCGGAAGACTGACGGCACACCGAAAGACTTTGTTAAACCCAACAGTAACGACCATGCCGACATCTATGTCGATGAGAATGGGAAGCTACACGAGCAGGTGGTAAGCTTCTTTGATGCTGTCCAGGGAAAGGAACGGGTTGTTGGTGAACAATGGAGACACCTCTTCAGTATCAAACGTTATGAGTATTTTGTTGTCCCGGGGAAACATTTCAATCCGTTTGAGATCGATTTAGAAAATCCGAAAAATAGAGTGCTCGTTTCCAAACATCTTTTTTTTGTTCAGAAGATTTCCGCAGGACATTATCTTCTGCGGCTGCATAGTGACCCGACCAATGGAGAGCTAAAGGAGCTGCAGAATATGAACTGGATTAGAATAACCAAACTTTCTAATTTTATCGGCTGTGTCAAGGTCACGCTCGACAAAGCAGGTGATTTGAGGATTCTGAAAAAAATCACATTAGATTAGAAAAAATCCCGCCATTAATGACGGGATTTTCCTTTCTGAGATCTTTTTTTTTAAATCTCTATCATTCTCTCACAACTTCTTGAAAATCCAGATTGGAATATCAAGGTGTGGTGTTTCTGTACCTAATTTGCAAGCCATTCACAACCCGCCAGCAACCGTACCGAGCTTTAAAAAGGTGTTTCTGTACCTAATTTGCAAGCCATTCACAACCATTTGACTCTGTGCGTATCGCAGATTCCTGGTGTTTCTGCACCTAATTTGCAAGCCATTCGCAACATCTTCCGGAGAACATCATAGATAGTATCTGGTGTAAGTGATAGTAATTTGCAAGCCATTCACAACACCTCCTTGATATCAAGCAAACGGAGAAAGGTGTAAGTGATAGTAATTTGCAAGCCATTCACAACAGAGAGTCCTTTCTGATGAATTGTGCGGAGGTGTAAGTGATAGTAATTTGCAAGCCATTCACAACATTCCGTGACAAGTAGGGCATCCGCCTACGGTGTTTCTATATTTAATCTGTAAGCCATTCACAACAGGCAAGGCGAACAATGTCCGTAGGGTGCGGTGTTTTTGCACCAAATTTACAAGCCATTCACAACACGTAGGTAATAAGAGCCATGAAGGCAAAAGGTGTTTCTGCACCTAATTTGCAAGCCGCAAATATGGAGTCCAATAGGTCAAAGATCTCTTTGTGTGCAAAGATACGAAAAATATCTGAAAGCACCAAGAAAAAGAACAAAAAAAAGAACCTCCCTACCATCAGCAGTTTCGGCTCTTTTTACTGATTCACAACGGGCTATGCCCTTATTGTGAATGGCTTGCAATTTTGTGTTGCAAAGATACGACTTTTTTATGTAACAGCCAAATTTTTCGGAAGAAAAATATGTGTTTGTGCTATTTTTTTGAAAAACGCTTGTTTTTCTTGGAAAAAGTCTTTATCTTTGTGCCAAAATTGACATAATCTCACCCCTGAAGGAAAGAGATTCTTGGATGCAGGCGTAACCGCGAAGAAGCGGCGACGGCGTCTATAAAACTTAATTCTTATGAGAAAATTTCTATTTTTATTGTTTACCGTGATGTTAGTATCCGGTAATGTAAATGCACAGTATTACGATGATGAACAGTATAATGGCGGGTATGTAGAAGATACTTATGATGATGGTACTGATGATAGTAGTACTCTTTTGTTGTTCAATAAACGTAATAATTTGACATGGTTGGTCAATGAAACAGAAAAATGTATCATTATTCCTGAAAAAGGGGGAATGAGAATGGAAATTACCACACCCGTCGGAACGGTTTTTTGTATAGTCACTGATATGGCTAAAAGTGAAATGGTGTTCGCTGAGCTTAACTCCAGTCAAAGGAATGTCCAGGAAAAGCATGATATTCTTTTTAACTGCATTTTAGAAGAACTGAACTATCCATCTGACAACGCAATAATAGTACTAAATGGTGAAACTATGACAAGAAGCTATAAAAAATATTGCCAAGAAATAGCTAACATGATAATGTCATCGCAAAGGCCAGACATCTATAATGGAGATAATAGTAACGAAGAAAATAAATGGTCAGATGACGCAATGGACGATAACGACAACACAGCAGAATCTCCGCAAAATGACAATATACGTCATGGCTTAGTGGATTCTCCAAACGCCAGTGAAGACATGATCGACAATACAACACCGAAAAAAAGTAAAGACCATAGCCTTATTGAAATTGCCTTTGGTGTATTGGTATTATATATCATATATAAAATCCTCCACGGGATCTGGAGTTTCTTGGGTGGCGGAAAGAAGAATAAAGAGGCTCGAAAAGCAGAACAAATGGCAATTAACGAGGTTAAGCGCAGGCAGGAAGAAGAGGAAAGAGAAGCGAAAAAACGCCGCCGCAGACAACAAGAGGAGGAAGAACGGCAGCGTCGTGACTATGAAAATCGCCTCTGGGATGACTGGCATAAAGAACACTGATAATCATACCATCAGATCATACCGGTGAAGATTATATCGCTTGATATAGTATTCACACTTGCTGACATAACGGGAGTCTGAAGCGTAACCGGCACGGGAAATAGCCATCAGCCAGTTATGATAGTCGGTGGACTTATACTTATGGCATTCCCTATAGGTCTTACTCATCAATATGCGTGAGCGGTGTTCAAAACTCTCTTCAACAGTACTGTAGTTACAGAACTTCTCTCCTTTACGGTCATCATCATGACAACTGTAAGGTCTTCCCTGGGCAAGCCACTGACGGGTACACTTAATGCCGAAGAAATTCTTGCCCTTGCGGCAAAGAATACTGGTACCCATATGGGTCTCGTGGGCAAGCTGTGACAAGGTTACGCTCGACGGAATATTATAACGCCGCTGATGCTCCATCGCTAACAGACTGTAATGCCTGAAAAACTCTTCCGGCGAGACAAAGGCTACAGAGACATTGGCAGTAAGGCCCAAATAGCGCATGGCCTCACTGCGCGTGCGGGTAACAAAGCGAAGCAGAATGTCGGGATTGATAACCTTGTCGAATTTCTTGACGACAAGGTGAAGGTGAGGGGCAGTAGAACGTCCAGTGCCACCGCTGACACCAATCATCATACCGGCAAAGACACTGTCTCCGGGATTAACGAAACGGCGTGACAGGTGACAATAGCTGATGGTATAGCTGCCATGACGGATGCGGAAATAATGGCCACTGCGTCCGCCGCTGCCTATATCCTGAACAACACCGTCGAACATCGCATAGACGGTATCATAACGGGCTTTCAGATCTATGCCGTTATGGAATGCGGTCTTGCCAGTGAAGGGATCCTTACGGGAACCGTAGCGGGAAGTGACAGATATTGTCTTTAAAGGATAGGATACACTCAGGTAACGTGACAGCCAAAAGTCATAGTCTTGTTTCTGACCGGAAAGACTGTCATGGGCAATAACGGAAGAACAATAGAAAACGGCAAAAGCAAATAATAAAAATCTAACCATAATGTGAAAATTTAAATCGAGAAATCTTAAAATGCTGTTTGATGTTACAAAGATATAAACAGTTTCCGTAATAGAGAACTCCCCAAAAAAAATAATGATATTTTTAACACTTTTACCGCTTTTTTCTTGCGATTTGTGTTAAATATCAAAGAAATAATTTAATCAGCATCAGTAATCCCTTTATTTGTAGTAAATTTGCACTCACAAAACAAGAGATAATGATATTTCTAAAATATTTATAATATGGTAAGAATTGAACATTTCTTAGAGAATGAAATTCCTTTTGATGACCTTCGAGAGTTCGGACTGACTAAAAATATGATATCAGACCTGCCCGAATGTGTAAAGCAAAGGCTATTGTCAGGATATGCAACACCTGTAACATTGCCCATAACCACTATCAACGAGGAAGATAAGAAAATCCTCTCACATGCTAAATTATCTCTTGTCAGGCAGGATGACGGAAGTGTAGATGTCATGCTGTGGCCATATGTGGATACGTCGGATGTCGATGAATACTCGGCTTATGTACAGCGTAATCTCCCTAAAGGTGGCGTAATGATCATTCAGGATAATTATGCACAGTACAGCAACAGTATCAGACAGGTTATTTCCGTACCTTGTGACATCATCCAGAAGAATATCGATGTGATGACTCATAAGTTCGAGATAGTCAAGGAAGACTATAAGAAACTGATAAAAGGCAGTGTTGTAGAGTTTGACTTCCATGGACATACATGTACCATAGGCATCGACCTGGAATATCCTATAGGTGTTCGTATCACTAACGGCGACCTGGAAAAATGGATGCAGGATACCGATATTGCCAATATGCAAAAATACAACTTCGGTATATCTGGATGCTGGATATTGGAAGAAAATGCCAGTATGCGCTATGTAGATGCAAATGAATATGATGATGAAATCAACAGGGAAATGGGAAGGCAAAACCTGCTTCGGACAGGCTCTGTTCCAAAAATGAGTTAAACTAAAATTCATAGACAATATGATCAATCTAAAAGGCTTCTATAATATAAACGTCCTACAGAAAATGCTTTATGAAGGACAGATAACACAACTGGACTATGTCATGCATCATACTGAAGAGGACAAAAAGGCATTCCTTGACTTTTGCCAGGAAAGAAAAATCGAAGTAGATAATGATGCCGCTCAACAGTTTCTTGAAAAAACCATCAAAGATATAGAACGCGCACATATCAACCTATTGGATTAAGCTACCCCAAAAAATGAGATACACAATATACTTATCATTTATATTAAACTAAAGTTTTTTTATGTTATAAAAGGATTAAGTGAAAAACATTGTCTGTGAAGATGATGTTTTTTTTTACATTCTTAATGCTGACCGCTGATGATGTTCTCTGCTGTCATCATTCCTTACGTCAATTTCATCGGCTTCAATGATGCCATTGCCATCAATATCAAGACCTATAACCTTGGACTTCTCATTATCGTCGGAGACATCAACATTCTCCGTCATCTTGAGAACCTGCTCCATACGCTCATTGATCTTATATGCAGCAGCCCTCACATCCTTCAAAGTCTTCTCAATATACTCAGGATCTGCCTTGAGATTGTCAAGCCATCCCTGTAAATAAGGCACGGAGTCCTTTTCTAAATGGCTGCTATATCCAAGGTCGCTCATAATAACGGCACTGGTCAACTCGGCGACAAGCTCTTCTCTACCGTAAGTATTCTTATGTTCGTCTCCTATTTCTCCGGCAACACCATTGACTCCCAAACGGTTTAAAAGATCTTTATGTCCTGTAGAATGGGCCATCTCATGAAGAAGGTTGCCATAAAAAGATACACCATTATCTCCTTTGGCGGTAAACTGCTCACGTAATGGGAACTTAATATAGTTCTCCGAAGGACTGTAATAGGCACTGTTTTGCTTTTCAAGCCTGATAGGACAATACCATTTGTTATTGTCAATCATGTAATCCAACGGCTCTATATGTACCTGGTCATTGGCATTCTTATTGATGTCTAAGGATGGGTTATACTCATCACAAAGTTTCTGCCATAATTCGGGACGGGCCTCCTTGATATTCGTCTGCTCAATATTGAAAACAGAATATACCTTGCCGTAATGGCGAAAGAAGTACTCCTGCTTCTCCCCCAAAGAGAGCTGCCTAAAGGTGGCATAAGAGATCTTTTCTTTCGTATCCTTATGGCGGATGGTGTAATCAGACAGGAATACAGGGAAACCCTTAGAGTCCTTTAGAATATGAAGGAACTCGCGCTTATTGCCATTAGCATCAAGAAGAGGTTCGCGGAGCCTGCAGTCATTATTCTTGAAATTCATTGCGAAGATATGTTCACGGGTGGCAAAGACGGGTATGTTAAATCCTTTCTTCTCACAAAGCATCATCAGCATAATAGCATTCATCCCATTATACTTCTTGCCGTAGATAGAACGCGGCATCTTCAGACCCACGTTAAACCAAGGCTGTTCCCAATGACCTTTGAAAGACTTGATTTTCTCAATCATCATCTGTGCAAAGAGCTTATAGGCTTCTACTTCACCAATACTCCATCCGTTGTTTGCCGCAGAGAGAGTCCAGCGCCACCTCTGCGATGAAGACTCTTGCGACTTATTGTAATTGCTATTCCATCTGTTCATAAAGTTATAATTAATTAGTTAGAAACTTAAAAAACAATACTTCAAAAAACACTTCCTATTCCTGAATGGTCTTGGGCATGGGGTTGCCATTCTCATCAAGGATGACCGGTTCCTCATCCTGCTGGACACTGTCGGCAGGCTCTTCTTGTGCCTTCACCTCGACATATACCGTGTCGTGGACTTCCTTGATGGTGAC
>CACYCJ010000385.1 GCA_902772925.1 uncultured Lachnospiraceae bacterium | reverse complement strand
CCTTCCTGATTATAGTGATTAAGCTTACATCAGGCCTTGTTCGGCACAGTTCTAGCCGATACATCCTTCATGTTATATGGGCACTTGCAGCAAATAATATTACAGCAAATGGTAATTTAACAGTGTCCAGATGGTTTGGGATACACCACAGCAACCCTAAAAATGAAAGTAGATTTTTTATGCTAATTCAATTAAGTGTATCCTGTTGAGGTAAGCGGATAGATACAGCAAACTATTAAATTTCATTAAATAAAAATCATTTGGCGATTTAAAATTTTTAAGAAATCCCTATCCGCAAAATAAGAATTTAATATTTTTTAATTAGGGATGCTTACAGCTATTTTAACAAATGGAGAAAAAAGGCATCCTGTCATTATCTCTACAGGTAGTGACAAAGACTGAAAGGAGATAAAAGGAAATGACTAACGAATTTGCAACCATACTTAGAAATATGGCGGAGATTGATAGAAATAAGACTTATACCACTAATGGTGCGGTAGCTCTGTCATCTACTACTAGCGCACTTGTCGACTTATTCGGTGTTATTGGCGCAACCCGCAATAGAACCGAAGATGAGATAGGTCATCTAGTACTGAACGCCGCAAAAGAAGACCTTGAGACTACTCTTAAGATAATCTTCTATGCTCGTGATGTACGCGGCGGACTTGGCGAGAGACGCGCTTTCCGCGTAGCAATAGAGACTCTTGCATATCACTATCCTGAGTCTGTTGCTAAGAACATAAAGTGGTTTGGCGTATTCGGCAGATTTGATGACTGGTATTGCCTTGTTGGTACTCCTTGTGAGACCGCTATGTGGCAGGCAATGCGCGAACAGTTTGAGACTGACCTTTATATGTATCGTCAGGAAGAGCCTATCTCTTTGCTTGCAAAGTGGATAAAGACTCCTGATGCGTCCTCACAAAACACTCGTATACTTGGTGTCATGACTGCTCGTCAGTTAGGCTACACCGTATATGATTTCAAGAGATTACTTCGTCAGCTTCGTAAGTACCTTAAGGTCGTTGAGACTGATATGTGCGCAAACCGCTGGTCTGCAATAGACTATGAGAGCGTACCTTCAAGAGCAGGAATGCTTTACAAGAACGCTTTCCGCAAGCACGATGAGGACAGATACGAAAGATACATAGATGCTGTACAGTGCGGAGAAAAGAAGATAAATGCGGCAACCCTTTTCCCCTATGACATTGTAGAGAAGTTCATGTATCATAGAACAGAGAATGACAGAACTCTTGAAGCACAGTGGAAGGCTCTGCCTAACTACATAGACGGAGAGAACAACTTCCTTGTAATGGCGGATACATCTGGTTCGATGTATGGTCGTCCTATGGCGACTTCTGTTGGACTGGCTCTGTACTTTGCAGAGAGAAACCGCGGGCCTTGGAGAGACCTCTTCATGACCTTCGAATCTCATCCTTCTTTTGTAAAGATTAACCGCAAGGATAGTCTTGCAAAAAAGGTAAAGGAAGCTATGTCAGCAGATTGGGGCGGAAGCACTAATCTTGAAGCGGCACTTACTCGCATTCTCTTTGCCGCACAGGAGAATGATGTAAGACAGGAAGATATGCCTGCTAGCCTTATCATCATAACTGATATGGAGTTCGATAGTTGCGTAGCACAGTCTCGCTCTTGGGAAACTTTCTATCAGACTATGGAAAGACGCTTCAACAACGCGGGATATGAGATACCTAACATAGTATTCTGGAATGTAAATTCCGTAAAGGATACTTACCATGCTGATGCAAATCATCGTGGTGTACAGCTTGCAAGCGGTCAGTCACCCTCGGTGTTCAAGACACTTGTAGGTAGCATGGGTCTTACTCCCTTTGAATATATGATGTCTGTTATCAACGTTGAAAGATACGCTGTTATCAAGGCTTAATATATACAATCCCGTTTGTCAGGGTTAAGGATACGTTTGTCGGTTTTAAAGATAATAAGCCGAAGCTGGCAGAGGATGGCTTGCTAGAAAGCAACTCCCCAAATGCGGGGGATATATGGAAATGTAGCTCAGTCGGTAGAGCACCGTCTTGATAAGGCGGGAGTCACAGGTTCAAGCCCTGTCATTTCCACCATAGTTGGTGCCTCGGCCTAAACCGCATCAATGACGTCAACGTTAGCGGAGGCGGCTTCCCTTGTATGGGATTAAAAATCAGCTTTGAGCATTATACGAGCAGAGGTTAAATGGAGTTTGATGAACAGCCAACTTTATATGCACCATTAACTCAACTGGTAGAGTAGGAAACTCTTAATTTTCAAGTTCAGGGTTCGAATCCCTGATGGTGTACCAATGGGCCATTGATGTAATAGTAGCATAAGAAACTTTTAATTTCTATGAATCGGAGCGTAACCGTTATGGCCCACCAGATATATATAAAGAGGTAATAATATGTCAAGAGCAGAAACCAAGATAAAAGGAAATATTGGTGAAGCAGCAATATTATTTGAGTTTGTAAAAAGATAGATACCTGTTTCAATTCCTTATGGAGATAATGAAAGATATGATTTAATTGCTGAATTTGACGGTAAATTAAACAAAATTTAGATTAAATATTGCGGTGAAGAAACAGGAACAGATGCTATTATTTGTCCATGTGCAAGCAGTTATAATCATACAGCAGTAAGAACAGATTGGGAAACGTATGAACAAGATGACATAGATTATTTCTGTTTTTGGATAGCTCCTGATAATTTAGCTTTAATTGTACCAATGTCAGAAATAGGAAATAAAAAGAGTATTACTTTTAGAAGAAGTTTACCAAAAAATAATTAGAAGAATGTACGTCTAATGGAAGATTTTACTTTT
>CACYCJ010000384.1 GCA_902772925.1 uncultured Lachnospiraceae bacterium | reverse complement strand
TTCCCAAGCTTCCTTTGAAGCTCTGTGGTTATCATTGGGATAACCCTCTGTTGTCCACCATACAGTATTCTCTGAATTCTCATCCTCTACGATAAACTTATCTTTAGGAGAACGACCTGTATAGATACCTGTCATAACATTAACAGCGTCAAGCTCTGTTAAAGTACCTTTATCAAAGCCTTCGAGTGAAGGATCCATTTCATCCTCGAAAAGCTTCTCATATGAAGGATTGTAAATGATCTCTGCAACATCTGTGATGCCATACTTGGTTAAATCAATTTTTGCCATCTGGTTTTACCTCTTTCTTTATATTTTTCAGCCGGCAGCATTGAAAATGTGCCGCAGGCCGGATTAATGTACAACATATGAATGACTATTCATATCGCAAGGAATTATATATTAAGTGCAAATGAATGTCAACTTTGATCATTTGTTCTCTTCAATGAATCTGTCTACATTTTCCTCAAGAATCTCAAATGTCACCGAACCCATCTGAATAAGTGCTTCATGGAACTTCTTTTTATCAAAATTTCTGCCGAGTTCTTCCTCCGCCTTATCACGAAGAGCCTGCATTTTGTAGTAGCAGTAGCTGTAGCTCTGGAAGACTCCGGGATCGCCGATAACGGTCTCGTACAGACCATCGGCACTGTCCGCATTAAGCTCGTGTTCCTCAAGATAATCGGCAAGCTCCTGTTTTGAATAACCGTAATGATTAACCATAACATCACAGAGAGCAATTATCAGATAACCGTATTCCTCGTCTATCTGTGCAAGCTTGGAAATTGTCTCGGCATATTCCGGTTTATCATAATCATAATAATTATATGTCTGATAGCTCGAATAAACAGCCCAGCCTTCACCATATCCCACAAAAGAAAGCTCATATCTGATATGATCCGGATTTGACCTTACAAAATATACATTCTGGAACATATGGCCCGGAATTCCCTCATGGGCCAGGGTGACCCAGCGTCCTTCCGTAAAAGCTTTATTTTCACGGATCATATTTTCATCCGTTTTTCCGACACGGGGAGTAATGTAATAAGCAACCGTACTGTCATTTACCGTCTCAAGCGCCTTGGGAAACTCCTTAACGGTATAATTTATGGTTCCGAGATCGGGGAAATCAGCCTTCGACTTGACTGTCAGCTCGTCGATGATCTCCTCAGCCGTCATCTCATTATCGGCCCTATGGAAAATGGTATCCGTATTATCGATATAATACTGATAGCCGTCCATATCACTGAAATATGTCCAGTATATGTCAGCCGAAATATCTTTAAGTCTATTTTCAAGAACCTCTCTTACCTCTTCCGCGGAATCAAGTGATGAAGTCCTTCCTCTAAGGATATAATCATAGTAGTCCGTATAACCCGGAAGCTCATTGTAGCCTTCCTCGAGTCCCGTACCCTTGTATTCCTCCATCACATCCTTAACACCCTTAAAAGCAGGTATAAAGCTGTCATTTATGGCTTTTTCAACCCTGTTTTTATAATCCTGTTTTTCGGACTCCGTAGCAAAATCCACCTCATCGATCATTTCGCTGAAGGCTTCAAGGATAAAATGCGGCTTAGGGTCGTTTATAAGATCATCACACGCGCTGATAACCTTCTCGCAGTTTTTCGTGGACATAAACCGTCCGTTATCGGCCTTTCTTCTTTCAACAACTATATAGGCGTCTATAAGCTCCTTCGTCGAACCGAGAAGCGTGATATAATCCTCAACGCTCTGCTTGTCATCAAAATGATATTCCGTAAAATATGTATTTATATTGACCTGAATTCCGTTGCTAGGAGAAAAGGGTTCGAAAAAGTCTACATATTTATAGGAATCAACATCATTCTGTATTGAGCGCTCCATAAGGTCGTAGGTCACCTTATTGTAATTACAGAGCTTGGAACGATCAAAGGAGTGAAGCTTTTCAAGCTCCTCATCCGCACTCTTTCTGCCCTCCTCTATGGATTCCTCACTTGTCTCGAGATCACCCCAGGTAGCGGCGGGCCTTTCAAGCCCCAGGCTTTCATAATCATATATATCAAAATTAAAAGAGAATGTATCTGCTGTTACGGTATCGCGGAAATACTCTTCGGTATATTCATCGAAGCGCTTGTCCTCCTCCGACTTATTGTCTCTGTCATCATAGACATATTCACCCGCAGGATCATTAGTCGATTCGGTCGTAGCCTCCGTCGTTACCTCTTCCGTCGTGGTATCGTCTTCAATCTCCGTGGGAGGATTATTAAGGAGCTGTTCGACTCCTTCCTCCAGATCCTTCTTTATGTCCTCCGACTTACTTCCGAAGGTTTCCGATCCTTTTCCTCCGCAGGCAGTCAGTGACAGAATTAATGCACTAATCAGGATAATGGCAATATTCTTTTTATAATCTTTAAAAAAACGAATCATATCATTCTCCAATAATCATGCTATTTCTTCTTATCAGCCATACTGATACGAAGCACCGATCTCTTAAGCGCAAGCTCAGCCTTAGTTTCATCGGATGCCGCATCCTTAATCTTTCTTTCTGCTCTGATCCTGGCCTGCTCCGCACGGTTAAAGTCTATCTCCTCGGGCCATTCAACAGCTTCGGCAACAATGGTGATACTGTCCGGAAGAATTTCCACGAAGCCTGAATGAAGCGCTGCTTCCTTTACCTCGCTGCCGTTATGAATGGTAAGCACCCCGGGATAAATTACCTCTGTCTGCGCAACATGACCGGGATATACGCCGATATCACCGTTTGCAGTTGTAAATTCTACGAAATCTGCTTCACCATCATAAAAAACTCTGTCCGGTGCAATGATCTTTAGTGTCATTCCTTACGCTCCGTAATTATTTGTTCTTATATCTTTCAACAACCTCATCGATAGAACCTGCATTGAGGAAATAGCTCTCGGGAATATCATCATGCTGTCCGTCAAGTATCTGTCTGAAGCCCTCAATGGTCTCTTCAACCGGAACATATTTTCCTTCGAAGCCCGTAAACTGTGTCGCTACGAAGAAAGGCTGTGACAGGAATCTCTGAATCCTTCTTGCTCTGGCAACAGTAAGCTTATCCTGCTCGGAAAGCTCGTCCATACCGAGGATTACAATGATATCCTGAAGCTCCTTATACTTCTGAAGCGTTTCCTGAACGCCTCTTGCAACTCTGTAATGATTCTCGCCCACGATCCTGGGGTCGAGTATTCTCGAGGTTGATTCGAGAGGATCAACCGCGGGATAGATACCAAGCTCAACAATCGATCTCGAAAGAACCGTTGTTGCATCCAGATGGGCAAATGTAGTCGCCGGTGCGGGGTCCGTAAGGTCGTCCGCAGGCACATAAACCGCCTGTACCGAAGTAATGGAACCATGCTTGGTTGAGGTGATCCTTTCCTGAAGCGCACCCATTTCAGTCTGAAGTGTAGGCTGGTAACCTACGGCCGAGGGTACACGGCCGAGAAGCGCAGAAACCTCCGAGCCTGCCTGTGTAAAACGGAAAATGTTATCTATAAAGAGAAGCACATCCTTATGGCTCACATCTCTGAAGTATTCAGCCATTGTAAGTCCGGTAAGTCCGACTCTCATTCTTGCTCCGGGCGGTTCGTTCATCTGACCGAATACCATGGTGGTCTTGTCGATAACCCCGGATTCCTTCATTTCATAGTAAAGGTCATTTCCTTCTCTGGTCCTCTCACCTACGCCGGTAAATACGGAGTATCCGCCGTGCTCGGTTGCGATATTTCTGATAAGCTCCTGTATAAGCACGGTCTTACCTACACCCGCACCTCCGAAGAGTCCGATCTTTCCGCCCTTCTGATAAGGACAGAGGAGGTCTACTACCTTTATACCGGTCTCAAGAATCTCAGTATCCGTTGACTGATTTGCAAATCCGGGTGCCGGTCTGTGTATCGGAAGTTTTTCCTTTGTATCAGGCGCAGGAAGATTATCAATAGGCTGTCCGAGAACATTAAACATTCTTCCGAGAGTCTTTTCTCCTACAGGAACCGTCACGGGAGCACCTGTTGCCTCTGCCTCCATTCCTCTTACAAGACCATCTGTCGGTCCGAGAGCTATACATCTTACCACATCGTCTCCCAGATGCTGGGATACCTCAACGGTAAGTGTTCCGCCTTCTTTTCTTGTTATCTCTATGGCTTCATTGATACCGGGAAGCTCCTCGGGAGCAAACCTGATATCCAAAACCGCGCCTATGATCTGGCTTATACGCCCTTTACTCATTAAAGTTTTCTCCTTGTAAACCGTATAATTACTGCCCCTTCCTTTCGGTCGGCGGCGTTACATTCGGCGGTATGCCGAGTCTGTGCCTTCAAAGTGACATTTCTTCACTAGGTTATTGCCTCTGCTCCGGCTATGATCTCCGTAAGCTCCTGAGTGATGGAGTTCTGTCTTGCTCTGTTATATTGAAGTGAAAGCGAGGATATCATATCATCGGCATTAGAGGTAGCGGAATCCATTGCCTGCATTCTTGCCGCATTTTCACTGGCTATCGCTTCCATAAATGCACCGAATATCATATTTGTCATATATTTGGGGATAATGTACTCCAGCACCTCAATCTCACTGTCAGCCTCATCGCCTACTCCGTCCTCGCCATAGTTCATAAGAGTATCGATATTTTCCGAATCAAAGTCCTCTCTGCTTATGGGGAAAAGCTTTTTAACCACCGGTATATGGGTAACAGTATTCACGAAATCGGTGTACGCTATATAAACCTCTCCGATCTCGCCGTTATCAAACTTCTCGATTATTTCCTTTGTAAGGACAACACAATCGTCATAAAGCGGTTCATTTATTACCTCGGAATAATCCTGAACAATGTTGTAGCCCTTCTTCATAAGGCCCTCCATGCCCTTTCTTCCGTAAGCGTAAACGATGGTGGAATCCTTGGGAAAATCCATTTTGTCAACTGCCTTGACAAGATTCGAATTATAGCCTCCCGCAAGACCTCTGTTTGAGGAAACCTCTATAACAGCCTTTACGGAAGAATCATTTGAGGAAATGTAGCTGCTTCCGTTATCTGCAGTTCTTGCAAGAATGGAGCTGATCGTAGAATAAAGCGCATCGAAATAAGGCTTATTGGTCTCAACCTTAGCCCTGGCCTTCTGAAGCTTGACGGTAGACACCAGCTTCATAGCCTTGGTGATCTGCTGAGTGCTCTCAACGCTTGCCTTTCTTCTTTTTATACTCCTCATGGAAGCCATAATCTACAACCTCACTATCCTTTTACATGCAATCGCAGAGCGGCTCCACTAGCCTGATGCTTCACGATGATGCTACATAAACTTACTCTTGAATGCTTCGATGGCCTTTACAAGCCTCTTTTCCGTTTCATCGGAAATCTCTTTTTCATCCTTAATGTTCCTCAGAACATCGGGTTCATGTGTTTCAATATAATCAAAAAGTCCCGTTTCAAATTCAGCGATCCTGTCTACGGGAATGCTCATCAGATATTTCTTTACGGCCGCATAGATAATTACGATCTGCTTTTCAACCGGAAGCGGTCTGTACTGAGGCTGAACAAGTATCTGTCTTATCCTCTCGCCCTGCTCGAGCTTTTCTCTGGTATCATCATCAAGCTCGGATCCGAACTGGGCAAATGCGGCAAGCTCCCTGTACTGTGCAAGCTCCACTCTTATGGGACCTGCTATCTTCTTCATCGCCTTGATCTGAGCGCTTCCTCCTACTCTCGAAACCGAAAGTCCGGGGTTGATCGCAGGTCTGAAGCCGGCGTTGAACATTTCCGTCTCAAGATAGATCTGTCCGTCTGTTATGGAGATTACATTTGTAGGTATATATGCCGAAACATCACCGGCCTGTGTTTCGATGATAGGTATTGCCGTAAGGGAACCTCCACCGAGCTCATCAGCCATTCTTGCCGCTCTCTCAAGCAGTCTCGAATGAAGATAAAATACATCGCCGGGATAAGCCTCTCGTCCGGGGGGTCTCCTCAGAAGAAGTGACAGCGTACGGTATGCCTGTGCGTGCTTACTCAGATCATCATAGATGATAAGCACATCCTTTCCGTTCTCCATCCATTCTTCACCGATGGCACAGCCTGCATAGGGTGCCATATACTGAAGAGGAGCCATTTCACTTGCTGTCGATGCAACTACGGTCGTATAGCTCATTGCTCCGTACTCCTCAAGAGTCTTAACAATATTCGCAACCGTTGAAGCCTTCTGTCCGATGGCTACATAGATACAGTAAACTCCCTGTCCCTTCTGATTGATAATGGTATCTATGGCGATGGCAGTCTTACCCGTCTGCCTGTCACCGATTATAAGCTCTCTCTGACCTCTTCCGATGGGAACCATGGCATCTATCGCCTTGATACCTGTCTGCAGAGGTGTGTTTACGGATTTTCTCGTGATAACTCCGGGAGCAACTCTTTCGATACGCCTTGTCTTGGTCGTTTCGATCAGCCCCTTATCATCTATGGGCTGTCCGAGCGCATTAACTACTCTTCCGAGCATTGCATCGCCAACCGGAACCTCAACAACTCTACCGGTGCTCTTAACAATGTCTCCCTCCTTGATACCTGCCGTATCACCGAGGAGAACCGCACCTATATTATCCTCTTCAAGGTTCATGACCATTCCGTAGAGCTCTCCGGGAAAGAGAAGGAGCTCACCCTGCATGGCATTATCGATACCATGCACACGCGCTATACCGTCCGCAACCTGTATAACGGTTCCGGTATCAGCCGTTTCAAGCTGTACCTTGTAGCTCTCTATCTGCTTTTTGATCACAGAACTGAGTTCTTCAGGATTTAACTTCATTGAAATTATC
>CACYCJ010000383.1 GCA_902772925.1 uncultured Lachnospiraceae bacterium | reverse complement strand
ATAAATGATAATTTAGCGGCTTGATAATTGACATAATAGTATCTTGAGCATATTTTTCAGAAGCAGGATTTCTTTTTCATTGCTGCGCTGTTGATTATATATAGGAGAACAAAACTTTTTATACTTTGCTATGTTTTCTTGCTTTGGAGCAAATGCTGGAACACTCTTTAGTACATTGCCAGAAATTTCCATAAATGTCGTCCCTGATGCGTGACTATCTAATAAAGCTTTGTTTTCTTTTAAAAACTGATAAACAAATTCAGAGCCAAAATTAGAGTTCGGGATAATAGATTTAAATCCTTGGTTTGTGCAGAGTTCTTTATCCGCAATTGCAACTGTTCCAACAGGAGCTCTCGATGTTAGAAGTACAGTTCCTATTGGCAACATTTTTGTACTGCAACTATTGTAGGCTTCTGTGGTTATATCAACCTCACCCTTGGTTATAAACTTTAGTCCTGTTGAGGTTAAATCTTTTGGTGTAAGCCACACAAGACCTTTATCACAAAAGAATTCATCATTTGCTGTTGATGGTGTTGCACCACTTATTATTTCACCATAATCGCCTATGGTACATTCGTTAGTTTTATCATTATCAAAAATACGATGAAACTCTGTAGATAGTTGTGCTTCTAAATTATCATTTACCTTTCTTATCAAATTGATTCTTTCTGAAATCACATTATATGAATCAACTATCTTTTTTTGTTTTTTATACGTTGGAACTGGCAATTGAACTTTACACATTTCATCCCAATCAAATACTTCACGAACACTACCATGAGATTTGAACCTAGCATATCTGTCAAATTCAGATCTACTGAACCATAGCATTAAGTACTCAGGAATCAATTTCTTTTTATCTATTATTTCAAAAACTGTATAAACATTACTTACAAGACCTTCTTCATAATCCTTAAGTAAAGCAATTCCAATTTTATCACCACGTCGAGAAGTATCTGGAATATATGTAAACTGTCCTTTTTTAACAATCTTGTATTTTTTAAAATCTGTTCCGACAGTGTTAGCAATTGATGGAATAAATGTTTTTTGAACAGACACACCTAAAAGATTTTCATCTTTTCCATCTTTATTTCTTAAATCAACTTGTCTAATATATTGACCTAATTGTCTATAATTTGATTTCATATCCCAACCCCTTAAAAACATTCAGCAGATCAGCTTTTGATTTTTCCTCCTGAACAAGCAAATCTTGCAATTCGCTCTGAAGAGTTTTCATTTTAGTATCAAAGTCAATATTTTCATCTCTATTAACAAATTCAATATATCTACTAGGAACAAGTGTAAAGCCTTTTTCTTTTACCTCATCAAAAGATGCGCTGTAGCAGAATTCTGGAATATCCTCATATTTATCCTCATGTCCTTCTGTCTGCCAATTATGGTATGTTTCTGTAACTTTATCTCTATCCTCCTGAGTAAGCTCGATATACTTTTTCTCATATGGAGAACCCATCTGTCTCAAATCCATAAAGAGGATTTGACCCTGACGATCTCGATATTTCTTCTCAACGCCATTCTGTTCAACTGTTCTAGCCTTTTTATTCTTGTTAAGAATCCATAAAGTAACACTTATATCTGTTGTATAAAAAAGATTTCTTGGAAGTATCAAAATTGCTTCTACCAGATCATTCTCTATAAGACGCTGTCTAATCTTTAACTCAGTACCATCATCGGACAATGCACCATTAGCCAGAAGGAAGCCAGCAACACCATTCTGAGACAGTTTGGAAGCAATATTCAGAATCCATCCGTAATTAGCATTACTTGTTGGTGGCACATCATATCCACTCCATCTTGCATCATCGAGAAGCTCATCAGCAGCTCGCCATTCTTTCTGATTGAAAGGTGGATTTGCCATAATATAATCAGCTTTTAAATCTTTATGCTGATCATTTGAAAACGTATTAGCCGCCATTTCTCCCAAGTTTGCTGAAATACCTCTTATAGCAAGGTTCATCTTAGCAAGCTTGTAAGTAGTATTTGTATATTCCTGACCATAGATAGAGACCTTTTTCTTATTTCCGTGATGAGCCTCAACGAACTTAATCGACTGGACAAACATACCACCCGAACCACAACAAGGATCATATAGTGTTCCGTCATATGGTTCTATCATCTCAGCAATAAGATTTACTATACTCTTGGGCGTATAGAATTCTCCCTTCCCCTTTCCTTCAGCAATGGCAAACTTACTAAGGAAATACTCATACACTCTTCCGATAATGTCGTTTTCTTTATCCTTTGTAGTATCTATTTTATTAATTTCATCTAATAGTGATGCAAGCTTAACTGTATCAATCTGAAGCCTTGAATAATAATTATCCGGAAGCGCCCCTTTAAGAATCGGATTTGTTTTTTCAATAGTATACAGAGCAGTATCAATCTTAAGAGCTATATCGTCCTGCTTTGCATTTTCCATAATAAAAGACCATCTACTCTCAGCCGGAAGATAAAAAACATTATCCTTGGTATAAAAAGCAACATTGTCTACGAACTTCTCCATACCACCATCTATAAGTTTCTGCCTTTGCTCTTCAAACTTGTCACCTGCAAATTTCAGGAAAAATAAGCTTAATACCACATGCTTATATTCTGCAGGTTCTACAGAACCTCTAAGTTTATCAGCAGACTTCCATAAAGCTTCTTCCATACTCACTTCTTTTGTTTTTGCTTTAGCCATAACAATTATCCTTTACATTTCCTTTATATTTTATACAGTAATATTTTCTTTAGAGGATTTTTCATCTACCGAAATAGTTTCGACATTAGTTACATAACGATTTATCACACCATACATTTTCATTAAATCTTCTTCATCGATGAAAACACCCGCATCCATCAATTCTTTTTCTCGTTTTTTATACAAAGAATCAATGATATTTGATGCATACTTCCCATAATGAACTTCATTATGGCAATTACTACATAGACAAACAATATTAGCCTCAACATCCAAACTATTCTTAAATGCCTTCCAATATTCAAGTGGTATTAGGTGATGAGTCTCCATATATCTTTTGTTAGTTTTCTTACTGATAAATGATTCATGTTTCGGATTATATTCACATGTAAAACCAGCTCTCATTAATGCATTTATTCTTTTTTGAGGATCTCTAGGGTAAGCAACTACTCTCTTGGTACTATCATTATCTTTTATTTCTATTCTATCTTCAGGTTTCGCTGTATATACAAAGTTTTGATTAATGATTTCTGAAGTAATACTATTATTTATTTGTTTCTGAATATAAAATTCTTCATCCTCAGATGCATCAACTTCTTCGTTTGTAACATTATAAGCATTTGTCATTTTACGACTAGTTTTTTCTATCTTGACGCTATCATTTTCTCGCAGATATATGTTGTTTCGCCACATCCAGTCGAGTAATCTCATTACTTCAAAATTTGTCCAATCCTTTATTTCTTTAAATGAATTTTTTACTCTCACAAGCTCAACATTTCTATATATAGGTTCCTCTTTAGTTGAATAAGCAACGCCAAAATGATCACAATATCCATTTAATGTACTTATTGTACAAACCGGAAACACTTCATTAGGATAATAAACCATCAATAGTTTATACTTAAAAGATTTATTCAAATCAACTCTTTCAATCGCCTCAAAATCATTCTCATCAAATGCAATAAGCAACTCGCTAATCTGTCTTTTTATATACTTAAATGCCTCATCATAGTCATTATTAAATTTTTTTTGCAAAGAAGCAGATAATGATAAAGTTGTTCCATTATTCCAATAGATTCCAAACACATCAAAACGAACATTACCCATATGACCCATTTCATCTAATTCATATCTAATTCTACGGCAAAACGATTTATTTGATCCTGCACCATATTCTCGTGAAATCAAATACTCTTTCATTGAAAGTGATTCGATTTTCTCTTTTGGAAAATCAGCTAAAAATTTTTTGTGAACATTGACCACATAACCTAAATCTGAATGGATTTTTACCATACTTACTTTGCTTTTATATTCATCTATAATATCGTTAATGCTATTATATTCTATTCTATCCATTGCATTACCTCATTGATTCACTTGATAGTGGTATATATGTACATTTAAAACTTTAGATAATCACTTTTTGATTTCCCATTAACACTTTGCAATATTCTAATAATATCAGAATATTATTCTTCACTTATCTTATGAACCGTTCTAAACTGTTTTACATACTTTGTAGTTTCTTCATGCGTTATCAGCGGAGAACTATAACTTATTTTATCTATCCGTATATCACAGGTATTCTTATTGTTACAGTAATCCTCCGGACTATCCCTTAAAACTTATGGTTCTGATACAATTGTTCCATAAGCATATACTTCACTTTCATAGTTTTTATTCTGTTTTCCAACATGTAGTAACATTGCAGGTGCCTGTCACCATTACATTTTACATCATACATCAAATAATCTACGAAAAACCTATAGAACGGCATTTACTTACAACGACTTTTTAACACAAGAAATACTGTGCATTTTCATTAGTATCAAACAAAGTACCCATTAAAATGTATTATATCCTCTTCCATCGCCGGTCGTGTAAACCTGCATCCCGGAAAACCGCTGCACCCTATAAACCTTCCATACTGTCCTTTTCTGAGAACCAATGCCTTTCCGCATTTGGGACACACATAGCCTTCGTTATATTTTTTCACCCTTTCTTTATGTTCCCTGCGCTGTTCCGGGTCAACCTTATATGCCTGAAGCTTGTCACTGATTCTCTCTATTTCGTCAGCAGAAAAAATCTCCGGTCGGCTACTTATGTCGTTATTCATTTTGTATACAAGGCTGTCCCTTTTAAGTATTCTCCTTCTGTCCGTATCTTCCGGAACACTCTTCAAAGTACATCTTTCAGAAAAAACTATATACGACAAAATGCTATCTTTGCTGATGTTTAGCGCCTTGCTCAGCGCGTCACAATGTGTTTCATTTTGCATTATCGGATTGTAAAATGTGTATTTGGTATTGCGGTTGAAGGACTGGGTCCAGTGCCTGTTTTCTTCTTTTCCGTATATCCACCCACCGTAGTTTTTACTCTCCAGAACAAATAGTCCCTTTTCATGGATGACGACCAGATCTATCTCTGTCTTCTTATCACCAATCGGAAGCAGCAGGTTTTGCAATATCTTAAAGTGTCCGTTTATCATTTGCACATCAGCAAGTGTAAAGAATTCTCCTGCTTTTCCTTTAAAATTGCTTTCCGCATCCAGTAACTCCGAAAACACATTTTTTATGTCATTCGGATCGGCAGAAAACATGCAGTCAAATATATCAAGTATCATTTTTGCAGCCTCCGGTTTTGCAGCAAATGTAGTTCCTGTTCAAATTCATTCAACATCACAAGCTTTGATCAGCATCATGTCCTCGTCATCGGAACATTCCTTTGCAAGTCTTGATGCCTGTTTAGAGATTATTCTTTCAAATAATGATCTTACAGTCCTTCCGTTAGCAAATGTCTCATCCTTATTTTCAACCATCCTGCTGATTTCTTCTTTTATGACCGCTTCCACATCTTCCCCATATGTGTAACTGTATTTATCACATAGGGACCGGAATATCTCGTACAATTCATTTTCATTGTAATCAGGGAAATTGATGTACTTTGTAAATCTGGATCTCAGGCCGGGATTGCTGTTGATGAAGTTCTCCATCAGATCGGGATAACCGGCAACTATAACAACCAGATCATCTCGCTCATCCTCCATCGCCTTAAGGATTGTATCTATCGCTTCCTGTCCGAAATCTTTATCATCACCTTTTGCCAATGTGTATGCTTCGTCGATAAATAGTATTCCGCCCATAGCTTCGGAAATCTTTTCCCGGGTTTTAATAGCAGTCTGACCGACATATCCGGCAACCAATCCGGCTCTGTCGACCTCGACCATCTGTCCCTTCGACAGCACCCCAATCTTTTTGTATATGGAAGCTACTATTCTGGCAACCGTCGTCTTGCCTGTACCGGGATTGCCTGTAAATACCAGATGCTTTGATACCGGAACCGTCGGAAGTCCTTTCTGCTTCCTTTTATTCTGAATGGATGCAAAATCCGAAAGCTCCCTGATTTCGTCCTTTATACTGTCAAGGCCGATGAGAGTTTCCAATTCGGGATAATTCGATTCATTATCTTTATCTGTAGTCTTTGCTGTTTCATTTTTTACAATGGACTGCTTATTGGCTCTTTCATTTTTAGGGATGACATATACTCCCATTGTATTAAGCTCTCTATTGGTCATATCAACCGCTTCATCCAAAGCTCCGCCAAATATCTTCTGACTCAAGATAGTTCCCGGCGTCACCTCTCCGGTCTCTTTACTGGTATCAAATTTGTTTTCATATAGCGAAAACGCCAGCAGATAATACAAGTTGATAGATTCTATTCTGTATTTCGTATCTATATACAGGGCAGTTGTAATATCATCCTGGTTATATAACCAGTATTTATCTATACCCAGATATCCACCCGGTTTATTTCGGCAAACTGTCCTCTTGAAATTATAGACCTTACTATATTTGATACCATCAACTGAATAATCGATATGCAGTTCAAAATCTATCATAGGGCGTATAGGTTCTTTAAATGATTCGTAACGCTTATCCTTGTGGTATATACTGATGAACATTTCATCGGCTATTTCCGTTACAAGGTCTTTTCGGTCTTTTCCTTCCAACACATGTTTTATTTCCACATCATTGAAGTAGAGGCTGGTGGTGTTTATATCAAAACCGTATTCAGCAGCTGTTTTTATATTTATCCCGGAGCCGCCTACTTTTTGTTTCAAGGTTATGCTTTCATTAACTACTTTTAATATTTCTTCATTTTGTTCATCATTTAGTTCTTTCTTCTCTTCTTCCATACTCACGTCTGCTCCTTGTCTAAGCCATCAATAATAAAAAAAGAGCATCCAAACCTTCACATATGCATCCTTGTTCCACCATATATCATAACCGTATTTCAGTTATGATATGCGGCTTCGTAAATGCATATCTGTCGTATGTCTGCTCGTAATAATCTATGCGATATATGTAGTTCCCGCCTTTGCTTTTTACTTCTCATACCTTCTGCCCCTTTGTATGTCAAAACGATATGTATATAAGAACTAACCCCGGATGGAATTATAACACAATCAAGGCAATTTTTGAAGCGTTTGGGGTCAACTCGACAGCGTAAATTTACCTTCGGAAATCAAATGTGAGAATCCACCAATGACAGCTGAGTGCTCAGCTTTTAGATGCATGTATT
>CACYCJ010000382.1 GCA_902772925.1 uncultured Lachnospiraceae bacterium | reverse complement strand
CTCTTAACTTCCAGTGAGAGTTAACACTCAAATATAAAAAACAGTATAGAAAGCCCGAAAAATCAACATTTCTATTGATTTTTCGGGCTGTTTTTGCTATAATTATTGAGTGGGTATACATACTTATTATGGGGAGGCGATTTAATCATATGTACTATGATTTCAAAGTAAAGATACCAGATGTTAAAGGGAAGATTTACGAACGTACTATCAAGGGCGTGGTCTATATCAACTATGAGTATGACCGGGTTTACAAACCTGACAAAAAATATAACATCCCGAAGCGAACCACGATTGGTAAGAAGTGTGATGATGATCCGGAGATGATGTATCCGAATCCGAATTTTCTGACTTACTTTCCGGATACTGTATTGCCTGAGGATCAGGGCAGGGATGTGCGGAGCAGCTGTCTCCGTATCGGTACATGGGTAGTGATCGAAAAGCTGATGATAGAAAGCATGATCGACAAGATTATATCCGGAATATATAACGATGATCGAGGGACAGGCCTGTTTATGGATTTGGCATCGTACTATCTTACTACGGAGAATAATGCTGGTCAGTACTATCCTGATTACGCCTATAATCACCCGTTGTTTACGCCGGACTATAAAATTTACAGTGATTCAACGATCTCGACATTTATCAATCAGATTTCTGTAGATGACAGTGTTTCTTTCCAGAATGAATGGAATGCAATCAAGAAAAAACAGGATAAGATTTATATTTCTTACGATTCTACCAATAAAAACTGTCAGACCGGTGATATTGAAATCGTTGAATTTGGGCACGCCAAGGAAGATAGAGGACTTCCGATATTCAACTATTCTATCGCGTATGACACCGGCAATAGGGAACCTTTGTTCTATGAGACATATCCGGGCAGCATAGTCGATATATCCCAGCTTCAGCTCATGTTGAATAAAGCAGCTGCTTATGGATACAGGAATGCCGGATTTATTCTTGACAGAGGATATTTTTCTAGAGAAAACATCCGATACATGGATCATCTGGGCTACGACTTTGTTATCATGGTCAAAGGAATGAAAGCTTTTGTTAATGAGAAGATACGAGAAATCCAAGGCAGCTTCGAAGAAAAAAGACAGTATACAATCCGACGATATCAAGTGAACGGAACAACAGTGAAAACGAAAGTATTCTACTCTGATGAGAATGACCGATACCTTCATATTTACTACAGTTACAGTAAAGCGGCATCAGAACGTGAAGAACTTGAGTCAAAAATAGACCGGATTGCTGCATACCTGAAAAAACAGGAAGGACAGGCGGTAGTGATCGATAAGAGTTACGAAAAGTATTTCAGTCTGGAATACTATCATGAAGGTAAAGATGATCAGTGCTTTGTCTGCGGTATTGAAAAACCATCCGTTATAGAGAAAGAGCTGAATATGTGCGGTTATTTCTGTATCATTACTTCAGCGGAGATGACAGCAAAGGAAGCGCTGGACCTTTACAAAAGCAGGGATTCCTCAGAAAAACTGTTCAAGGCAGACAAGAGTTTTCTCGGTAACCGAAGCCTTCGTGTATACACAGGAGAATCCTTGGAAGGAAAGATGCTGATTGCATTCGTTGCGTTGATCATCAGGAACCGTATGTACACGAAGCTGAAGGATGCAGAGGAAGAAATGTTAGAAAAACCTAATTACATGAATGTTCCTGCAGCTATAAGAGAGCTTGAAAAAATAGAAATGATAAGACAGGCTGATGGAGTATACAGATTGGATCATGCAGTAACAGCAACACAGAAGACTATACTTAAGGCTTTTGGAATTGATGCTAATTATATAAAACGAAAATCAAAAGATATCAGCGATTGGCTGAACCCAAAAGTAAAGAAGATAAAGATTTAATGGAGGATGAAGTAATGGGGCGAGGACGAAGAAAAGTATCGACAGATTCACTGGATGCTAAGATTGAACAGCAGAAAGCTGTAATGGAAAAGGCAAAACTGAAATATGAAGCAGAGAAGGAAACACTTGCAGAACTGATTAAGCTTCGCAATGAATTGAGGAAAGACGAACTAATGGATGCTGTTATTAAGAGTGAACATACTTATGAAGAAATCATGGAATTCATAAAAGGATCATCAGAAAGTGAGGATAAATAATGGATGAATACTCAAGAATAGTAATCGAAAAATACTGTATGACACATAGAAAAACGAAAAAAAGTAAATTTTTATGGGATTTGCTTGAACTGTCGTATAACTTAGAGTGTGAACCTGAAGAATGGGAAGCGTTACAGCTTGAACGTTATATAAACCAGGAAAAAAATCCGGAACTCCAAGAAGCACTTGAAGATCTTGATGAATTCTTGTTTGGATAATAATAAGCCCTGCTGAGTAGTTCTCAAATGAACATACCAGCAGGGGCTTGATTTTTGAGTGGTAAAAATACTGGAAGATAAGAT
>CACYCJ010000381.1 GCA_902772925.1 uncultured Lachnospiraceae bacterium | reverse complement strand
TAATCCATTCCTGCATCTGGCAACTTGTTATATCGCTATAACAATCTTTGTTCATTTTAATCTTGCTTAACAGGATCGGGTTGTTTAAATAATGTGCTTACCACAACACGGCCTTTGTCGACCGGATGATTTAATCGTAGCATTTCCGTTCCCGACATACAAAACGGGGGACACTCCAGAGATACACCTCGACCGGATCCATGCGGAATATCTTTGTTAAGTCCCTCTTCGCTGCTTTTGATCGACTCGGTAACAAGTACAAATTTATATTGGCGCAGTTTGGGAAGTACGTTCAGGATTTCTTTGTTGCTCAAATGCTGAAAAACTTCACGTATCAGGCATAGATCCGCTGCCGGAAGGTCATCCTCTACCATATCAAGACAAACAAAGCTGCATCTGTTGTTGCCGAACTTATTTTTGTTTCGTTCAATCAATTCCGGAACAATATCACACCCTGTATAACCAACTACAAGCGGCGCGATCCTGCTGCCCACATTAAAATCTCCGCAACCAAGGTCAGCAATTGTTTTATTTCCTTTTCCGTTATTAATTTCCTGACTACGGAAACATACGGATTTACTAATTCACCAGCATATGATCCGGGACCGGAATAGAAGTCACAAGGAGCGTTTTCATACCGAAAATAACCCCATCTGTCGTTCTTATAAATATCCTGAAAGGTTTCCTTTCTTGACTTTCTTTGCAATCTGGCATTATATAAATATCGCCTTATATATCTGTATTTTTCAAGTAAGTAATGAAGGACTCTGCTTTTGCCTTCTGCCTCTATTACCTTTTCCTTAATCGAACGAATTCGTCCCAAAGTTCATCACCTCATGATTGATTATCATTTTAATTATGCCCACGCCCTCATGAAACACCCATCTTATATTTCCCACCTTCAGTATGTAAAAGTAAAGACAGAATCCAAGTACCACGTTTGGTCCAAGCTTCATCCCGTACCCGCGCCAAAAAGATATGAACGACTGATACAAACATATCAGGAATGCAGTTGCCCAGCCTGCAACCGTCATATATATAAAATCGAAGGATCTCATGTTCGTGTAATTCTTGTCACGGCTTTCCGTCACAATACAATTCCCCACGCTCGCCATTATCGACTGGCATATCATAAGCCAAACTCATTAACTTTTCTTTCAATGACGAAAATTTATCATACACATAATCAACCGTACCCGGCAGCAATTTAACCTGCGAAAGAAATTCCTCATAAAGTTTTTCATTGTTGTTTAACTCGCATACCTTTTGAATAACTGCATCGTTATTTTCTTTATTTCCCATTTCCCACAATAACACAGCATCCCGATTTACAATGCCGGGCTCAGGATTTAAGCCAGCTCCCGCATATATTGGGATACTTCCACCCAAAAACGCCTGAAACAGTTTTTCTGTAACATAATATGGAGTATCAAAGTTTTCCGGACAGATTGTAAACTTGCAGTTATTCAGAAAAACTATTTTATTGTTATTATATTTTTCCCACAAAATATCTGTATTGTTTTTCCATCTGCCGGCAGACAGAATATTAATTCTGTCTTTTAATGCTTCATAAATGGGCGTACGTATGTGCCATTTGTCATGTCGGGCAATAATCGAACACTCATACTTCCCGGAATTCCGGACATGATTAATATAATCAACACGTTTCGCAATTGTATCTTTATCCAAAATCGGTTCAAACACGTATAACAGCCACAAAGGAAACCTTAAGTAGTTTAATTCGTTCCTTTGAGCAAAACCCATGGACAAACCCACATAGTCAAGACAATAATCGGCATATTCTGAATATAATCCAAACTTCTCATCCAGATTTTCCCCGGAAAAAAATATATCTTTTTTACTTGCATACTTAGACACGCAGTTTTTATCGCCAAAGACCGAAAAAACATTCATGTGCTTTATATCAGTATTGTTTTTTATGAATAAGTAAAGCCAGTCCTTGTTACAATTACAAATATTAGGGTCGCAAGACCACCAGTTGATAAATGTGACCCTATTATCCGACGTTGTAATCGACTTCAGTGGAGGCCTGTCATTCCCCTGTTTTGTGCCGGATCTCTTTTCCTGTAACTGCCTCCTGATTATAGTGGCATAATTCTTCATCTGTTCCTGTTCACGGACTCTGCCGGTATTTGTTAAATGAATTCGCCTGCGAACAGTTACTTCCGCCAACTGCAGAACTTTTAATCCTGATTTACGCAAGCGTAACATCCAGTCAACTACTTCCCCGCTTTTCAGTCTTGTATCAAAGAATCCTACTTCCAATAACGTTTCTCTTTTCCCAAAACATCCTGCCAGTGAACCAAAAAAAGGGTTTCCTTTTACAGCCAGTCCACGGGTTTGTTTTTCGTCCAGTTCTTCAGAAATGAACTCTTCTGCCATTCCAAAAGCTACTGCAGATCCTTCATTTTGCAAAAGTCCCAGATACAATAATTCTATAGCACCCGGCATCAATACATCATCGGCATCCAAAAACAGCAAGTACTCCCCTTTGGCTTCCCTCATTCCATAGTTGCGTGCTGCAGCCGCGCCTTGATGGCTTTGATGCAATAGTTTTAAATCAGACCTTTTCAACTGTTCAACACTATGATCGGTAGAACCGTCGTCTATTACTATTATCTCCGTTATTAACGGAAAACTTGTCTTCTGATTTCTTACAGAATAAATCGCTTTTGCTAAATATGTACCTGCATTATAACAGGGAATAATAACAGACAATATCAGTTTTGCATTCCCCGGATTCGGATAACAATCTTTTGTATGATTCATTTTGATAAAAACTACTTTCTTAATTTCCTTACCATGATTTATCTCCATCATGATCCAATCATTTCTATCTCATATATACATATGGAAGTACAAGCCTCTCCATATTCAATTCTCTTTCTTTTTGATTCTTTTCTTCCATTAACTTAACCATATCCGGATTAAGAACATTCCTTATTTTTCTATATGGACATACTATCAAATTGCGTAGTAATCTATTACGCTTTACTTGGGTCTTAAAACCTTCCTTATATGCACCTCTAATAGAATAGTCAACAAAAATGCCGTTCTCCTCAAACAGTTTTTTTACAGACGGAAGATACCATTTCCCTTTCATGACACCAAATCTTGGTGCATATATTCCACTTTCTCCTCTTTGACCATAGTCAGAATATCCATAACAAATAGGTTCTCGTTTCCCATCTTTTAATACATATATCTTTTCTTTAATTAGTATATCATTTCTTATATTCCCATATAACTCCCATTCCCAGGGACTCTCTATATCGATTAAGGAGTTATATAATGTTTCCTTTCTCCATACACACGCTTGTGCATTAAGCCTATAAGGAGTACCTGGATTAACCAAATAGAAATCACGAAACTCCTTGCCGTTATCCTTTATATAGAGAGGAACCAAACTCATTCCGCCAATAGAAGCGTCTTCCTCCATATATCTCACACAATCAATTATTTTATTATAATCTTCATTTGTAACTGCTCTTTTAACAAAAAAATCATCTAAAAGAAATAGGATATAATCCGTAGTAATATGTTCAATCGTGCTTTTCAGGCATTTCCCCCACGCTACTTCTTCCGGATTCTTATAGTTATTTGAGCACACAATATTTAAATTATTAAATTTATATTTTTCAGATTCAGTATTAATCACTATCGGCAGTTTCCGCAAGTCGCCGCCGAATTTATTGAATAATATGAAAAATGGGTCCCATAAATCTTTATATTTATCACAGGTACATATTAAAATTGTTAACTTTTTTCCCACATCTTTCCTCATATTGGTTGCCCTTGCTTTCTATACGTTTTTCAGTTCAATGTCATTAAAGTCACCGAGGTGCGATACATACTGCCAAGATTTTATCAGTTCCGTAATTTGCTTTTTTCTTTTATCCCTGCTTTGCATTCTCTGGATAACACAAAAGCTTTACGCACCTGCTTCATAATTAATCATTACAAAATAACTTTGTTTCAACAGGCAATTTTCAATAGCTTTTTAAAGTGTACCCATTATACGGATTTCCTCTGCTTTCTTCCACAATACCACTCACATTTCAATCCATTAATCATTACTTAAAGTTAAGAAGCATTCGTCGTTTAAGTTGTAACCAGAATAATTTTACTTTCATCCAACCGATTATTAATGCGACACGCGCATCCCCGGTTCCCCATTTTTCAATGAATAATCTAAGCCC
>CACYCJ010000380.1 GCA_902772925.1 uncultured Lachnospiraceae bacterium | reverse complement strand
GGCTGTAGTTCCCTGTCATCATTTGGTATGGTATGATATATATGACCGTTATGCAAAGGGCGGCAGCGCTGTAGTTCCCTGTCATCATTTGGTATGGTATGATAGGAACTAAAAAACTCCCCGTATTTATCAGGAATATGGGGAGTTTCCATTTCAAAAAAATCAAAAAAATGTAGACTAATAATCAGGTTTTTCTCCATTTTTTCAAAAAATGCTTGTTAATTCTTTTGATGTCAGCTCATTTGGCTTCCTTGTTCCGAGCAGTATATCTATGCTTTCAAATTGTTTTTCCGTCAAAGTCAATGTTCGTATCGAACCATACGGGGGCAAATTTTCCTTTAACCGTCGCTTGTGCATTTCAACAGCATCAGTGCCATTGCAGATTCTTGAATAGACTGACCACTGCATCATATAATACCCATCCTTTTTCAAGAACGTCCTAAAACGAGATGCGGATTTCCTTTCCGCTTTTGTTTTTGTTGGCAAATCAAAAAATATCATCAACCTCATAAACTTATTCATATGAATGTTCTTTTAACGCAATTAAGACTGGTGGTGTAATACTCTCTGCATTGTCTCGCAATGATTTAGAGTAGCTTTCCACGAACAATTCTATAGCATTCGAAACAATCTGCTTTTGGTTGCCTACTTCCATATCATAATTTACTAACCGGAACAGTTCCTGCTTTATTCCAGGCGTCAGATGCTGCTCCTCCTCAACTGATTGCATCAACTGGTGAACAACTAAATCTACCAAGGGGCGAAAAGGCTCAATAAAGTCATCTGCAAGATTAAAACTGTTCAGCTCACTTTTGTGGAAAATTCCCAAAGAAGGCTCATAACCATGGCATACGATACTTCTGGCTATCATTCCTCTGACTATAGAGTATCCGTAGTTAAGCATTGCATTTGTTAAACTTTCGCCGGATCGGATAAAGTGTTTTCCATAAATTCTTTTAAAATAATATGCAGCTGCCTGTGCCTCTATATTTTTTGAATCACCGGAGAGAACCTTTTTCTGCAACATCTTGATATGTTTTGCTCCATCAGAATCATCTATTAGACCTAGACATCTCGACTGATTTTCAAGTTTAGAAATGACAATTTTCTGCCATATTCGCTTTTGAAGTACCTTACTGATTTCTATTTGATATCTTAGCATCTTTAAATGACGACTATGTGAATTCAGCGGAAGCAGCACTGCATTTGGGGTATGTTTAGAATCACAAACATATACAACAACGCCTTGTTCCGCCAGGTATTGCAACACAAATGCAGAAAATAGTGTGCTTTGATTTTCAATCATCAGACTACATATGTCCTCAACAGGTACAGAAACATCATCTATAAGAAGTTGACGATTTTTGACAGAAATTCGTTTTGCATTTGCTATAAAAAGATTCCTATATCCCATAATAAAATCACTTAAATCTCATGCGACGTTCTTTTCCAACCTCTGTTACATATCCCAGTAAATCAACATGACGTTTTTCCAGCCTTTTTAAGTTTTGTATTCCAAGATTCTCGAACTTAAATCCTCCATCAGATGTCTCTCCTTCAATAGCTGCACTGTTCCTATTCATTGAGTTATAGTAAGCGAGCAGACTATGCTCCACTTTCTTATTCTCTGTACTGTCTCCACTTTTATTTTTTTTCCACAAATTAATACCTTTTTTGGATTCCAGATACACTAAATCGTTCTGATAGAGGCTAAAAAGAAAATCGTTGTCATCCATAATACGCCAGTCCTTTTCAGGAGCATGAGCCTTGACAGCCTTATTTGGCAATTCTTTCTTGACGGTATCAGCAACATAGATTGGAATGACATAATACTTGCCATCTTTATTATATATATCAACACGGACCATTTTGTCATTTTTTACAAAGCCGGGTCCCTTTTTGAGATTTATACCTGCATCCGATCTTTCTACTATCTTTACTTTTTTTACAACCGGACCAGGCGTTCCATCACTTTTTGGTTTTCTGAATTCCGTTTTGAACGCTTCCTTTGCATTACCATCAAACTCAATAAGCCTCTTTTTTAACGCATCATACAAAAGCCGGTCACTTTTTTTATAATCATCATAGTAGCCGACAATTTCTCCGGTCGTTTTATCCAGTTTAAGTTGTGTGAGAGGAACCTTCGTCAATATTATTCTCTCGTCAAGATGTCTTGGTGATCGAATAGTGGCTTCATTTGCAGCACCGGAAACTTTATGATTTGGCATTCTTGACACAAAAATCGGTCTCAAAATATCATATCCAATGTCTGGTTCACCATTATAAATCCAGCAAGGATAATCTATCTTCCTACTAAGTACCTGATCCTTTCGCAAAACATCTCTAGGATTGTCAGACATACGTAATTCCAACTCCTCTGTAAACATTTGCCAGGGCTTCGGAATACGAATACCAAACATATCATCCCATTGTTCTCTTGTGAAATTATCTCTATCAAAAACCTCCCCTGTTTCTTCATCTACAAATTGAAAGCCTCTGGCGTATCGCAATTCGCGGCCTTGTGCGTAATTAGATATCTTTCTTATCATGCCATCAGTGCAGCAGGCGATAACAGCAGCATCTAACGCATGATGCTTATCGGTTGAACGATCCTTGACGGAGAACCCCCATCGCTTTCTTAAATAAGCGGTCACAGCCCCATTTACTGCCCAAACCTGTTTCTTCTTGCCTTCCATTGGCGCCAATTCCAGATTTTCTCTGATTAAGTTATAGAACATTCTTGTTATATACTTAGTGTCATTAAGATTTCTTTGTTTAAATTCAGCCTTTTCTGCAGCGGAAACATGTTGCTTTAGTAGTTTCTGTCTCTTCTTGAAATCACGAGTACATATATTAAGTCTGGCAATAAACTCCTGCCACTTCATCTCATCTGACGCTAAATATTCGTACGGAGTCCTATTTCCCTTTTTTTGGTTTTCTTCAGCATATACCAGCACCTTATTTCGATAGCTATCATCAAAGGTTATACTGTATGGTATGATATGATCAATCTCAAACCCAGGCTTAAACAAATCCTCATACGGAATCATTCTTCCCGAATATGGACATATGTGATTCTGCTCTTGCCACAATCTGTATTTAACGATATCCTGTCCGGTTGGAGAAATGAGCCCGTTCGAACGTAATTCTGCTTTTATTTTTTCATTTTCAGCAAAACGATTGTCATTATCTTTTTTAATCTGTTCTCTGTCTTTATATGTTTTTGCCATTTCTCTAGAAAGCTCGATGTTGACCGCCATAGGTGAGCCATACCTGAGGATTATAGCATTCAGGACCTTCACCGCTTGTGAAACAGACCGCTTTACAACCGGATTCGTTATGTCATTGATAGCATCAGTGATTTCCTTCCCCTTCAAGATGTGTAATTTCTTTCCGATGCTATCTCCTTTAAAATCATATCCGGCACTTTCACACGCTTTATCATACGTATATCCTTTCAGAAGAAACGGTATGATTTTTCTCATTGCCTTTATAGACAAATGCTGGTACTTAGACGGATTCATTGACAGCAGCTCGTCAATCTGCTCACTATCTATTCCCAGTTGTTCTAATCTTGCCGTTCGGCTATCATCATTTTTGTATTCAGTAAGAATTGCAGCAACAGAATCATAGAGATCTTGGATCTTTGCTGGCGGTATTTCTTTGAATTTATTTCCAAAGACTTTTGAAAACGCATAAAAATACGTCATCTTAATAAAGGCTGCTTTCTCTGTCTTTTCAACACTGGATTCACTAATATCTTTCGTACTATAATTAAGCAGATTGAAGCGTTGCTGCTCCGTCAATTGAAGTAATGAACGTACCTTCATATATGTAACTTCTTTTCTTGACAGCAACTCCTTGAGCAGCACATCTCTTTCTTCATTATTCAAATTTCTGTATGAACCATTGTCACAGCTTATTCGAAGATTGTTTATTCTTTGTAATGCGACAAATAACTCTGCCGTAAAAGCAGCCTTTGGTGCCCTCTTCTCTTCTTTTTCAAATTCACATATACCAACCCGATTGCCAAAGCCACTAATCGCATAGGGACTTGGCTTGCCGTTCGCCTGTTTTCCCGGACCCAAATCAAACGATCTTTGCGAAGTGAAGATTTTTGTATACTTTTCCTCAAATTCCTGAGATGCATATGTACTGCCAAATTGCCGTTGCCGTTCAAAAATGAAATGCACTTCATCCTCAATCATAGATCGAAGTATCATGTGCTGATAATTCCCGGCTTTATTTCTGGGCGTAAAGATACAGCCATCGCTTGAAGAATTATCTTCTGTATAAAAACTTTTATCGCAGTAGATCATTTCACCGACTGTTCGATAATCCTTTTGCTCAAATACCTCTTTATTTTTATTTATGGCTGCCAGAACTTTTCCATTCTCTTTCGATTTAGTTTCACTTTTTCGATTCGATTTAAACCCTCTGTGCTTAGCAAGATGTATTAATACTTGCGCAAATTCATCCGGAGTCAGGATTCGATCTAACGCTTCATATCGCAATTTATATACATTTGGGAGCCCTGGCGAATGATAATATCTGTCCATAAAAACGTCCAGCTTTATTAGCCCCTCACTTTGCAGCAAAAGTTTAATTCTATCCAGACGATGTCTTCTTCGCCTGGTAACACGTCTTGTCGAGCGAGCCATTCTTCTAGCAGCCGCCAAAGAAGCTCCTGTTTTCGGAACTTCTGCCTTATCAAATACACGAACTCCCAAATCAATGATGTGTTTTGGTTCCCCTTTTGAGTCTGTTAAGATAGCTGCCCAACCAACAGAGGCAATTCCCAGATCCAGTCCGATACGATAATTCACTTTTTCCATATTTCCCCCTATAAAAGATAATCCCATTCACGAGGAATGGGATTAGAGCTTTTCGGTTTTCTACCTTACTGTAGTAACCTATCATCATTTGGTATGATATGATAATAATATTATACATCACTTGACTAATAATGCAATAATCTTTCACAACCAAGCGAATCCATATTTTTTTGCCATGTGACCTTGCCTGTAAATGGAGTATAGATCGATAGGATGACCATGTCAGGTATATGTTCATGTCGCGTTCAATTCGCTTTTTACTCCAATGTTAATTTGCTGACCAACACTATCGATATATTTGAGTCTTGTCTCCAGTTACATAGAATGAACAAAAGAATCCCCTTTGGTACCATATCAATACATTTTCTGATATACTCCCGCATTCCCGGGTCTGTACAGTATATGCAGCAGCTCTACATTCCTCTGGTCATGAGGGTAAGGTAAGTATTCTTGATGATTTCATCCGTACGCGCAAGAGCTCATCCGGGTTTTCCTTATACATCTTCTTCAGACCCTTAACAGACTGGTCAGTTGATGCCCTTTTCTTAAAATCCGTCACTACATGACCATTCTCGTAGCGGATATCATCACCCATGATGACTCCCACAAAGTCAAATTCCAGCCCTTGCGTTGTATGGATGCAGTCTGCTTCATTGACGGAATACCCAATGATTGCAAACGCCTGTCCGTCATCAAGATTCCAGCTTTTGCCGAAGTCTCCAATCTGTATATCATGAAAGCTGCTGTTCTCTCTGTTTTCCTTCGGTCAGTTCCAACAGTAACCGGCCAGGATCCTCGCGCGGTTAACTGCCCTGTTTTTTCAATAATTATCATCTGTACATCTGTCGGGTCATCGCAGAGTCTGACCTCATAATCAAGACCATCCAGATTATAATTCGCTGTTTCACGGATCTCCAGAAGATTGTCGATCCACGCCAGATAACCGTATGATTTATTGCATCTGAACTGGGAAAAACTCTTTACCCCTTTTCTCAGCTTTAAACCAGAGCGCTTTCTCGATGAAATGACAGTTTATTTCTTCCGAATCATAATGAAAGGCCTCTTGACTGGCTTTACAGAGAAAGCAACTGCCATAAAAAAATCCCCTTATGTCAGCAAAATCCAGGTTCATTGATCTGAAGCATACCTGGAATCTGCTTCTCTTGTTATATCTCCGTACACCGCCTTCAGCCGCTCGCACGCATCCTGAACCGTTTCCGGAATATCCACATGCGCAATAAAGTTCTTTCC
Source organism: uncultured Lachnospiraceae bacterium (assembly GCA_902772925.1). GTDB lineage: Bacteria > Bacillota > Clostridia > Lachnospirales > Lachnospiraceae > Eubacterium_Q. The sequence goes on along the minus strand of CACYCJ010000380.1, from coordinate 7 downwards.
CTGCGGC
>CACYCJ010000379.1 GCA_902772925.1 uncultured Lachnospiraceae bacterium | reverse complement strand
TTCAGATCAATCCAACCAGCATCATTCTTAAGCTTGCCCCAACCATTCTGTATATCAACAATATCCTGTATACTACCCTTTCTAACAGCCATCTTAACAGGATATGATAAGCCGGCGCCGGTGCGCACATTAAGTAGTTGTGCAGTTACTTTTGCAGAATAAGGTTCTATAGTATTTATAAGCTCCATTCCTACCACAGCCGATGTTTGCTTAATAGGAAATACGGTAGTTACTGCAGATCCCTTAAACTTATCGTAGTAGCCCTGACAACAAGTCGCTCTCTTCTGTTGATTTGCTATACTCTGATCAGCAGGTCTTTCAAACTGTAGAAGCATAATATTGCTTGCTTCGAGTACTGAAGTTGCCTTCATAAGATTTGCCCACACTCCAGCATACTTTGTTTGTAGTTCCTGAGTTAAATAAGTAAGCTGAAGGTTGATATCGCAAATTGACATTTTACACTGTTTTGCGAAATCAAGAAGTCCCTGTTTTCTAGTATAATATGTCCATTGTGCAAGACCATAACCAGCTCCATCCTTAACAAAATTGGTATATGTACCATTATCAACTGCCGCAGTATACTGATCGTCATTTAATCCAAGCTTCTTCTCAAAACTATTCTGAAGATTATTAGGTCTGATTGCACTTTCACATGCAAGGTTGCCTACGATACCTGCACATCCAAATTCGTTCATGCCAAGAATCCTGAAGAAATCCCAAGTAGCCTTTGAATAGTCAGCGTAAGGATCAGGAGTCCCCGAAGGAAGTACAGGGGTGGGAGCTGGAGCGGGCTGAGGAGCGGGGGCTGGTGCGGGTGTAGGATTTGCACCAAGAAGATTATTCACCACGGTAATGACGTCGGGCATAATAGTCTTAAAATAGGGGCCGGGGCACGCAGTTTTTCCGTAGTCGCAGTGGTATGTGACGTTGCAGCCATTAACATGATTAATCCTATCATTTTTATTTCCAGACCAAATCAATCTCTGAATACCATTACGTCTGCAGATATCTACAAGTAGATTGTACAGTGATGTAAGTGCAGCTTCAGATACAGTCCATGTAGGAGCGAGTGTATTATTTGCGACCTCAATGGTAATAGCGCGGAAGTCATTATACTTCGAGGACGAACACCAACTTCTATTTTCCTCACCACAATAGCCACCGATTCGTCCGTCAGTACCTATCCCATAATTAGAACTTGCCTGTCTGCTTGTCTTAGCAAACATATTACCACAAGTTTCTACGGTAAGATTGCCGGCCATATGATGGATTGTGATTGTGTCAATCTTATTATTGGTGACACCATACTTCGCAGCATCACTACGAGGATTGTAGTTAGGCGTAGGAATAATTACATTACACAGAGGCGAAAAGATAAAGTTGTTGGCAGCATTTGCTCCAACTATTTCTGTGTGCTGCTTAGCTAATGCTAAACATTCCTCGACATCGTCAGCTTCGTCTAAGCCATTAGAGAGCTCCTCTAATGCTTCCGGATTAACCTTCTTTACGCTGGTGATAAGTTCAAGTTCATTAGATGATCCTTCTCTTTTAAACTTCTTCATTGCTTTTGTCTCCTTCTTCTAAAATTATTTTATATAATTCATAATCCATAGCTGTTAATCCTTCGTCAGTAGGGAGAATACAAAGAATATCCCCTTCATATATATCACCTACTGTTTCAAGTGCTTTGGCTATAATTATACTGTCTTCAATTTTTAATGGTCTCATCCAAACAGGAAGCAATATTTCCTGAGGGGGGTCTGTATAAGTTTCTATAAGAACATCGTCCGGAAATTGATTATCTCTATAAGGATCTAGTAGATCCATGAATCTAAATCCTAATTGTTCTTTGGTAATATTTTTAATATAATCATCAGTAATATTTTTAGTTTTTGCTCTTTCGTCTATTGTTACATCAAGAGCATCCATAGGTTCAATGACGTAGCCCTCATCGTATCTTAAGATTATTAAAGATGGGGTGTCTTCTATCACCTGAAAAGATATACCAGCCTGTTGATCAATATAACAAAAAGCGTGTATAACTTCTTTATTCTTTACTAATTCTTTCACAGAATCTGGTGTTTCCATTTTTATATATTGTCCCACTATCTCTCTAAAATTATATTCACTAATTGGTTTCATATTGCCTCCTTTATAACCGTCATAAGGTTATCATTTTCAGTAACAGCTTCAAGACTTAAATTCGTTATCAAATCGCGACTAGTACACACAGCAAATGGTTTGTATCCAAATAGACTATCAGCATATGTCTCATGAGATTCTATTGAAACATCCACGTTTTTTAAATAACATTTTTGTGTGAATACAATGCCTCTTGCGGGATCCTTAATCTTTAAGTAAAAAGGTTTGTCTCCTATTTGTAAACAACTTAAATCAAAATAGCTTGTTTCACAATAAGGACACTTGCTTAGCTCTACATTATATGGTGCTCCACAATTGGGGCAGTTGCGATTTTCGGACATAATTTTCTCCTTCTATCTAATATATCATATTTCTGTTACTATGTCAAGTACTTTTTTATGTCTGGTTACAGGAGCAATCTTACTAATCACACGTTCGGTCTCGCCAGTCTTCTCAAATTTGTCTCCAACCTTACGCCACTTAGGACGGTTATAATCGTATTCAAGAATATGTATAACATCACCTTCTTTGACAGTATAGTGTTTGTCAATTTTAACCTTATCAACTTCGCCATTGTTAATTTGATAAAGAGTTAAGAGGTTATTACTATAACCTTCAACTGCTGTAACATACCAATAACCAAGCTTAACGCTTTCATCGGTGGTAATAATATATCCAAGATATTCGGCCTCATAATCTATCCTATCGAATAAAGTCGTTTCAACATGAGGCTTATGTGCTGCCCATTCTTTAAGAATACCATTCATATCTACATTTGAGAACTGTTTATCGCTCTCTTTTCCGGCATGAAGTCTAACATTATTAACGCCGAGTTCGGCAATCATCATACTGTCTTTTTTAACTGTCTTTCTGTCTAAATACTTTTCCCACTTATCCTTTATATCGAGCAGATCATTTATCTCTCCGAACTCTGAAAAGAAATCAAGAGAAATAAGTATTTTAAGTTGGCGAGAATCTGCAGATGTGTTTGCTTTAATATCATTGAGAGTATCTACAAAATTATCATACTGATTATCTCGAAGGGAATATAATTCCTTGGCAACGTTTGCTGACATATAAGCGATTGAAGCAAGTCCTTTATATATGCTATTAGTTTTATGGTCAAAACTGTATTCACTTGTGGAATATCTAAACTTTATATTTTGAAGATTAATCCCGAAGTAATCAAGTTCATTAGTAAGACGAGTAGTAGTATCTTTGTTATTCGTGTATGTATTAAAGCATACAGTATAGTATTCCAGAGGATAGTTCACTTTAAGATATGCGCCATAACACATATCAAGAGAAGTAGCCGCAGCGTGTGCGCTGCAAAATCCATAAGCCATACAACTTTGAATCATACCCCAAGTTTCATCAAACATATCTTCGGATCCGGTTTTATCAATCCATGCCTTTCTAATTCTGTTTTCAAGTTTAGCAAAATCGTCAGGTTTAATTTTCTTTTTACTAATCTTTTTAATTAATCCAATAGATTCGGATGGAGTAACATCAAGCCATTGGAAGTATTCCATAAGATTCTCTTGGAATAATATGTATCCTTTTGTAGAAGCTAATACATCATCAAGTTGCTGAGAACCGGTAGTATAATCCTCATGATTTAAAAATCTTTCACGCCATGAATCAAACGACGGACGAATAGCCGCGGCAAGTAATGCCCCATCTTCAAAAGATTGCACGCCATATCGCATTTCTTGTTGTTTACCATTTTCAGTATCAACTTGATTAAGCGTACATGTAATACCATCCGCTAATAATTTCCAGATACGTTCATCATTTTTGATATTAGTAAGTAATTCACGTGCGGGAATTATTGGTTGGTCAATTGCTTTAAATGTTTCAGCAATAAGATGCCATACAGTTACAATAAGGAAATCATCTTTCAATACTTTATATTCATCTGCCTCAGCTGAAGTGATAAGAACACATAACGCATCTCCAAATTTAAGTACTCCATATTCATAAAGAATGTTTTCATTACAAAGAAGATGAGCACAACTATGTACTGATGCAGAAAAAATAACTCCT
>CACYCJ010000378.1 GCA_902772925.1 uncultured Lachnospiraceae bacterium | reverse complement strand
TCACTAGAGATCAAATTGATTACATAAATAAGGTAAAGAATATCAGGGATCTGGATTTTGCGCGAATATGCGCAATAATGCTTGGAAAAGACAAGTACAAACAATTCCTTCAACAGAATCTTAACAATTCGTTTATTTATGAAGATATTATACAAGAACTGGCTGATGAGATAATACGCCAGAGACTTCCGGATTTTAGCTTCGAGGAGATCAAGGTCCTAAACGAAAGGAACAGGAGTTTAAATGAGAGGCTTGCGCTGCATCGTGACTATCTGGATCTCCTCCGTGAACAGGCGCAAACAACAAGTATTGTAACCGGGAGAGAGACATCAGCAGTTGAAGAAATATCTGCCTTAAAAAAAGAACTGGAGGATAAAAAACAGATAATCCGGGAACTGGAAGAAAAATTAAGCAAAGCTCAGGAAAAAGAAGCCAGTGTCATATATAAGGACGTCCCGGTCGTAGATCAGAAGCTAAAAGAGGATACCATGAAACTTCTGGTGCTCACTGATACTCTTATAGCTGCACAGGAAGAGCACTTTAAAACACTGTTCAACACATTAAGGACTATGGACCAATCAATAAGGTCCATTCCAACAGATAAGGGAAACAATAGAAAAGGCATATTCGCATCCCTATTTGCTTCGGAGGATACAAAGGGAACAAACACTACTAAAGAGGAAGTAACAAGCGACCGTTCAGATATAGATAACTTTATAGATGAATTAATGTCGGACGATCGATTCACAGAAAATCAGTATAAAGTGATTTATCACTTCCTTAATAAAATCCCTCTGGAGGAAATTCGTAAAATAGCAAATCCTGAATTTGACGACGTTCGACTGCGTTTTATAGCTGAGTTTTACGCGAAAAAACATATGGTGGACTTTGATTTCTCAAAAGTCGTAGGAATCTCCCCAAAAGACACGAAGTACGACGAAGTAGCTCCGGAGGAAGAAGATCCGGATGAAACGATAACTATTGCGACAGGAGACGATGATGATTAATTATAAAGAGATAGCAGATGCGCTTCGCTCAACAGTAGAGAACTATGAGGCGCAGCTCAGAGAAATAGATAAATTTCTGGAGGAAAAAGGGCTTCTTGAAGACTATAAAGCATACGCAGATCGTAAGGAACTCGAGAAGACAGCAGAAATAAAAAAAGAAATAGAAGATGATAAGCGGGAAGATGAAAAGCATGACGAGGCTCTTAGAGAGGAACAGGAAAAAGAAGAAGAGGAAGAGGAAAAGAAAACTGAAAATTCCGTGAACGATCATCCGCTGGTGCCTGTTTTGGGCGGCGTGATAACAATATCGATTGCAGCACGTACCATTGAAATGATGGATAACGGGCTGCGTTTTATGTTGCACAGGATTGACAATAACACAGAAACAGAGGCAGAAAAAGAGCATGAAGTGCGCTTTTCCTACGATGACAGAGGTTACTTTACTGATACAGAAGGACATGAGCTTGTCCTGACCAAGATCCAGCGAAGGCTGCTTCTCAGACAGCTCGCACAAATCCCTAAAATTGCCCCCGACACGGGTATTGCCCAGAACGTAAGCTACTACTTGAGGCCTGTATCTCTCGCCATCCGTCATTCTGATATAGTTAGAGAATATCCGTCATGGGAAATGGAAGAAATTGAAGCAACAACTCTTTATGAATATTTATCGCAGCATCCTGAACAGAGCGAAGAAGACTATTACGATATGATAACAGATTGTGCGCTGCGTGACTTCATAAGCCCTGATAACAGGACAGGAAAATACTTCTCCGCATACGGAGAATTATATGATGCTTATGACGATGATGCATTAAGATCGACCATGAATGAAATCGTGGAGTATAAGAAGAGCCGGGAAGAAGATGCACAGACAAAGAATAAGGATCATGAGAAGAAAAGAGTTAACAGATAATCACATAAGACAAAGAAGGTGATTTTATGCATATAAGCGCATCGATGAAATTAGTGGAACAGGGCAATTTGCTGGCTATAGGAGATGTTGTTCTTAATGAACGAATAACGCTTCATCAGGTCAAACTCATACAGGATCCTGACAAGAAAGAGATGATGTTATCACTCCCCCGCAGGAAGCGGGAAGACGGAAAATGGGAGAATGTAATTTCTGTTTCTCCGGAAGTATTTGATGAGATCAAGAAAGCAGTTATTGCAGCGGTGAGAGAATCTCTGGCATATGAGTGTCCATATGAAATTGAGATCAGGAATCAAGGGTTGAACAAAGACCAGGCACAAGTCCGCCTCACTGTTCCGGAGGCATGCTTATCCATAGAGGGAATACGGGTAAAGAAAGGTAAGTACGGCCGCTATGTTGTATGGCCTAAACAGACTATAGCAGACGGGACTGAGATTGAGTTGGTAACACTAACGGTAAGCGAAAAGAAAGAAGTAGAAAAGGCAATTATAAGGAAGTTTGAAATGTTGCATAAAAAAGGAATGAACAAAAAAGCGAGGAGGTAATATATGTCACAGGAAATGGATATTTTGCAGAGCGGTGCAAACATGGCAGGAACTGCATTAAGTGCTGCCTTGCGAATAACTGTACTGGGCGCAGAGCTTGGTAAAGCAGTAGGATGTGAATTGGCAATACCATTGCTGCAATTCACTGGCCGGAACTTGAAAAATACATTTAAAAAGATACTTGCATTAATAGTAGCCTCAAAAAAAGAGACTGATATAGGCCGACTCCTTAACAAGTCATCAGGGCAGCTCGTTTTTTTTGAGGTGAATACCGAAGATAAAGATAAGCTGAAAAGATTCAAAAAAACGATGGAGGAGCTGAAAATAGACTACGCAGAACTGCCGGATCTGAGGAAAGGCGACGGAAAAACACAGTTCGCTATAACTCCACAGGACATCAAACGATTCCAGCTGCTTTTGAAAAACTATACTGAAAGGAAAATGGATGGCACCGATGATATAACCATCGATGTCATTGATCTTGATAATTATGCCCTTAAAGGCTACAACGGCGATGAACCGACACCAGAGCTGCAGGAGTTGATCGATGAAGCAAAAAAGGATTACGAAAAGCAGAAAGCGAAGGAGGAGGTAAAGAAGGACCCAAAAAAAAAGAGTGATCCAGAAAAAACTAAATTCCGATCATTAGATAGGGCTCTTAATCGTAATACTGATAATCCAGGGCAAACGGAATACGTGATCGCAGACGCAAAAAATCCGGAAAAGTACATACACTGCCGGGGTACAACAGATACGTACAAGGATCGAGAATATCTCCGGACCTATTATGAACTTCATAATGGCACTGAAATAAAAGCTTATGACGATAAACGATTTGAAGGACGGATGAAGAATTACTGGTATGAAATGAAGCAACAAATGCTCAGGGATGGCGGATTTTCAGGAGAATATCTGCGATTTGAATCATATGCGGATTACATGTCGTGGGCATCCGAACTGAAAAAAACAAGAGATGGATCCAAACAGATTGATAAGGAGGAGTTTATCGAGAAGGCTAAAAAAGCGAGCGACATTAGCGAGGAGTCGTTCCTGCGCACAATATCAGCTGATAACCTGATCTGTGAGAATCCTGACGGATCAAGGATGTTCGATGTCCCTGAAAGACCGGGTTATGCAATTCTAGTGCCGGCAGACCGGATCCTTGATGAGAACAGTGGAAAGTCATATGCGATTAACATCCGCAAAGATGAGACATATCTTATGATAAAAAAAGATGAGGCCAAAATCGATTATATGATGTATGTACCCGGCGACCAGGTCGAGAAGTTCTGGGCAGGCGGAAGCCTAAAGAAACAGGCTGAGAAAAAAAGAAATATGGACAGGAATTCAAGGACGATGCGTAAAAAGACAGATCTCAAGAAAGACTTCAACGGGAGCTTTGAGGAGATTGCCTCCAGCATCATAAAAGATGATAAAGACAGCAAAAAGAAATAAGGACGGAACGCATGAAAAGCAAGGAATATGAATCAAAGATAGAAAAAACTGAATCCCAGATCAGGAGCTACGAAGAAAAACTTGAAAGATTAAAAGAAAAGCTCAAACAATTAAAGCGTGAACAAGCCGCAGAAGATAAAAAGAGAAAGATCGAACGCCAGCGTTCTATGGGTGAAATGATGGAAGCTGCCCTGGCAGATGAATATGGCACCGAAATGATTGAATCCATGGATCCGGAAGAACTCAGAACGTTGCTGACGGAAAAGCTCCGCTTACAGAGCGATAGAGAGGTGTCGTGATGCTCCCTGGAGAAAAAAGGAAACCATCATATGGTCTTTGGGCAGTCCTTTTCATATTATCAATGTATGTGGGATATATATTAGGAACGTTCGGGAAGATTACTAACATATCTCCTGAACTCATAGAGCAAGTAAAGTATAGATTATGGCACCCTTTACCAGTTATATTCAGCAGGTATACGGGTGCTTATTTGATGCTTATGATGTCGGTTTGGGGTATAGCTTTCGTCTATTCGCTAAGTACAATGCATACATATCTTGCAGGTTCTGAATATGGTACAGCCAGATTCGCACGTCCGGCAGAAATAAACAGAGACCTGGAAAACCGGAAAATCGATGACAATAAAAGACTGTCAAAAAATGTTCGGGTAAGCAGGGATACCCATAAGACAAGGCTGAATAATAATTGTCTTATCATGGGTGGATCCGGTGCCGGAAAAACAGCAATGTTTTTGACGCCGAACCTGCTTGAAATCGATGACGGACATAGCCGGAAACTACCGAAGAAGCGCTGCAGCAAGATTTTTACGGACCCGAAGGGCGAGATCCTGCGAGATAACGGCAATTATCTGTGGAGCCGAGGAGATAATGTAAAGGTCCTGAATCTTATCCAGATGGACAAATCGGACCATTACAATCCGATTGCTTATATACGAAAGGAAACGGATGTTATAAAACTGATCACTAACCTGATCAGTAATACGACACCTAAAGACGCGTCCAAAGGTGATCCTTTCTGGGAAAAAGCT
>CACYCJ010000377.1 GCA_902772925.1 uncultured Lachnospiraceae bacterium | reverse complement strand
TACAAAATGCAACATAAAAACTGTGTCAATTCTGTGTTTTAAGGCATTTCTACCAATTATACAATAATTCACAAAAATCTTTGTGCAACTTTAACATTGACAAATATTTATACAGTTTCGAATGGATGGTTTTCATTCATCTTTCTTCTATTTTACAGCTATACTCTCCCGTTTTCTTGCTGTAATTGATGCCAACCAGCAACATTTTATCATTATAATCCGACAAAGCCCCATAATAATCTTTATCTTTTATTTGATCTAATGCCGTTTCAGCACTTTTATCCCATTTCAACTCTACTATCATTGCCGGTTTTTCACCTTCCCGACGTGGAATAAACGCTATGTCGGCAAAGCCTCTTCCGGCAGGGAGTTCTCGTTTAATGTAATAATATTTCTTTGCTGTATAATAACTCATCATCACAGCGCAGGCCAAATCATTCTCGTCATGAAAATTAATTATCGAAGCATAATTCTGCTGTGATTTTGCTATCGCATCAGCCACCTTCCCGGAATCACCTTCCCAAGTCGCCTTTAGAAGCTCATCCGATTTGTTAAGGGCATCCCTTATATCAGACCACTCTCCCACTTTTATAGCACTTTCAAACACCTCTGCAACTTCAGTATTAGGTATAAACGCTTCCTCGGTATCTGAATCATATCCAAGATATCCCATATGGATCAGAGCCGTCAGCACATCATCCTTAGAAGTATAACTGGTAAGATCATTCTGAAATGTAGAAACATCCACTTTGCATCTTTCTCCGGCAAGCATTCTTATAACATCATCCTTGAGCCCCTTTTCATTTAAGGCAATAAAATCATTCAGCCCTCTGAACGCTCCCGTATTCTTCCAATAGCTTTCCATGACACTGTTTCTCATAACCATAACAATAGACTGAGGGTTATAAATGTGTCTGGTTACTCTTTCATGAGTTTTCGGCATTACACGTTTCATAATATATCCGTCATACCATTGTTTTACCATTTCGATGTCAATGTTATAATCTTCGCAAAGTCCTCTTACCTCATCCTCGGTAAAGCCAAAATAGTCAGATAGGGCTTTGGGTCTTATCATGGTATATTCTTCAAAATTATTTAATGCAGATTCTCCCTCCATCTTTTTTACAGGTAGTATTCCCGTCAGATAACCAAGTGCAAGAAACTGTTTTGATTCTTCAGTCTTGAAAAATCCCCTTAAGTATCTGAGATAATCCATTATAAGCTTTTCATTATCCTTGGCATCCCTGATAATGCATTCCCATTCGTCGATAATTACCACAAACTGTATTTTATCATGTATATATACCGTTTTAAGTGCATCAGGAACAGATGAGCATTCATACTCCTCCAAGTACGGAAATTCCGCTTTCATTTCACTGAGCAATGTTTTGTCCATCTTGGATATCATTTCATCAGAATTCCTGATACCGTTATAAAAGCTTGCCACATCGAAATGAAGCACATTGAATTTATTCAGATATTTTTCATAATCCTCCGTCTTAGATATCTCGTAACCGGAAAACAATTCCCTTGATTCACAACCGCGACTATAATAAGCATCTATCATTCCCGCCGCCATGGATTTGCCGAAACGCCTTGCACGGCTCACTGCAAAATAACGGTTTTCAGTATTTAATGCTTTATTTAATATACAAAGCATTTTCGTCTTATCAACATATATTTCCGATCTTACCGCCGATCGAAAACTATTATTCCCCGGATTCACATATATCCCCATAATCAACTCTCCTCTTCAAAAAAGCAGAATCTAAATCTATTATGTATATACAGGCAATGCCTCCCATTAATCATACAGGAGGCATTAATAATCATAAAATATCAGTCGTAATATGCTACCTTAACCAGTTCATCCACCGTTGTAAGTCCCTCTTCTATAAGCTGCAAACAGCTTTCCTTAAGGGTTAGCATACCCAGTTCTTCTCTTGCATATTCCTTGATCTCTTCTGCGGTTTTTTCGTCCGAGATCATCTTTCTTATCGGTTTATCTATTGGAAGTATCTCATGTAT
>CACYCJ010000376.1 GCA_902772925.1 uncultured Lachnospiraceae bacterium | reverse complement strand
CTGACCCGGTCTTATGCTTCAAATGCATTTCTGAGATCGTTGATAAGGTCGTCGGCATCCTCAAGTCCGCATGAAACTCTTATAAGGCCTGCAGGGATTCCTGCTGCGGCAAGCTGTTCATCGGTAAGCTGTCTGTGTGTAGAGGTAGCAGGGTTGAGACAGCAGCTTCTTGCATCTGCGACATGAGTTTCTATCGCAATGAGCTTCAGATTCTTCATGAATTTTTCTGCAGCTTCCCTTCCGCCTGCAATTTCAAAGGAAACAACGCCGCATCCGCCGTTACCCATGTATTTCATAGCTCTTTCATAATACTGATCCGACTTAAGTCCCGGATAGCTTACCTCGACAACCTCGAGTCTGTCCTTAAGGAACTCGGCAACCTTCTGAGCATTTTCCACATGCTTCGGCATACGGACATGAAGAGACTCAAGACCGAGATTAAGAATAAATGCATTCTGGGGAGACTGGATCGAACCGAAATCTCTCATCAGCTGTGAGGTGGCCTTTGTGATAAATGCGTTCTTGCCGAAGGTTTCCGCATAGATGAGACCGTGATATGATTCGTCCGGAGTGGTAAGACCCGGGAATTTATCCTTATGAGCCATCCAGTCAAAGTTTCCGCTGTCAACGATAGCTCCTCCGACACCTGCTCCGTGACCGTCCATGTACTTGGTTGTGGAATGTGTAACTATATCAGCGCCCCATTCGATAGGCCTGCAGTTAACGGGAGTAGGGAAGGTGTTATCAATGATAAGGGGTACGCCATGCTTATGAGCAACCTTGGCAAAAAGCTCTATATCAAGAACGGTAAGAGCGGGATTTGCAATGGTCTCTCCGAATACGGCTCTTGTGTTGTCCTGAAATGCTGCGTCGAGCTCTTCTTCTGTGCTGTTGGGAGAAACAAAGGTTACATCGATACCCATTTTTTTCATGGTAACTGCTATAAGGTTAAAGGTTCCTCCGTAAATAGAAGAGGAGGAAACTATGTGACTGCCTGTTTCGCAGATATTAAACAGTGCAAAAAAGTTTGCTGCCTGTCCCGATGATGTGAGCATTGCGGACGATCCGCCTTCGAGCTCGGCAATCTTTGCCGCTACATGGTCATTTGTGGGATTCTGAAGACGAGTATAAAAATAACCGGATGCCTTAAGATCGAAGAGCGCTCCCATATCCTCACTTGTATCATATTTAAAAGTGGTTGACTGGATGATGGGAATCTGTCTGGGCTCGCCGTTCTTTGGAGTATATCCGGCCTGGACACATTTGGTTCCGATATTCTTTTTCATGGTAAATCTCCTTGCGTATTATTTTTGAATCAAACAACAAGAATTATAAAACCCCGATATATCTTAGTCAAGAAGAAGCGTATGCTATAATGAACTAATACTTGAAATATTAACTTTTGAAATGTTATACTTTGAACGGTGTGTTTTTACAGCGAAAAAGGGAGGACGTTATGAAGCATTTGATAGATCCGATGGATTTAAGCATAGAGGAGCTTGAGGAGATACTTGATCTTGCTCAGGATATTATTAAAGATAAAGAAAGCTACAGTGATGCGGCTAAGGGAAAGAAGATCGCAACACTGTTTTATGAACCAAGTACAAGAACCCGTCTTAGCTTTGAAGCAGCAATGCTTGAGCTGGGAGGCTCGGTGCTTGGTTTTTCTTCTGCCCAGTCATCCTCGGTAAGTAAGGGTGAGAGCATTGAGGATACCGTGAGAGTTGTGGGCTGCTTTGCGGATGTTATCGCAATGAGACATCCAAACGAAGGAGCGCCTCTTCTGGCATCACTTTACTCACCGGTTCCGGTCATAAATGCGGGAGACGGCGGCCACAATCATCCGACGCAGACGCTTACCGATCTTCTTACCATAGTCAGAGAAAAAGGCAGGCTTTCCGATATGACCATAGGTCTTTGCGGAGATCTTAAGTTCGGCCGTACGGTACATTCACTTGTGAAGGCAATGTCGAGATATAAAAACATCAAGTTCGTTTTCATTTCACCTACGGAGCTTAAGATTCCGGATTACATTATTAATGAGGTTGTTGTTCCGGCAGGTCTTGAGTATGAAGAGGTTACGAATCTTGAGGAAGCGATGCCGGGTCTGGATGTTCTCTATATGACAAGAGTGCAGAGGGAGAGGTTCTTCAACGAGGCCGACTACATAAGACTCAAGGATACATATATTCTTGATAAGTCTAAGATGAAGTGCGCTAAGGAGGATATGGTTGTCCTGCACCCGCTCCCCAGAGTAAATGAGATAGCAACTGCAGTGGATGAGGATCCGAGAGCAGCTTACTTCAGGCAGGTAATGAACGGGAAGTTCGTAAGAATGTCGCTTATTTTGAAGCTTCTTGAACTCAGATGATAAATGAAAGGAAAATATAAATGAAGATAGACAGCATTCAAAACGGAATAGTTCTCGACCATATAACCGCAGGCAGCGCCATGAAGATTTATTTCGATCTCGGGCTGGACAAGCTGGACTGCAGTGTAGCGATAATCCAGAATGTAAAGAGCCAGAAGATGGGGAAAAAGGACATAATAAAGATTGATATGAATTACGATATCAATCTGGATGTTATAGGATATATAGATCCCGATGTTACAGTCAGCATCATCAGAAACGGTGAGACCATAGAAAAGAAAAAGGTTGCGCTTCCTCAGAAACTGGTTAACATAAAGAAATGTAAAAACCCGAGATGCGTTACTGCGATTGAGCCCGGAATCCCTCATATTTTTAAGCTTACTGACGAGAAAAACAGGATTTACAGATGCATTTACTGCGAAGCGGACAAATAAAGACACTTATTATCGGATAAGTAATCTGTGTGTGTTTTTTGGTTAAATGTTACAGAAATACGAAGTTATTGTTAAAAATCTTTTATGTGATTTGCTTGAACTTGACATAACTATGTGTTATAATCTCTCAGATTATGATTATTCATATCATAGGAAAGCCGGCATGGATTGAAAAACCTGTTACATGCCCGGTTATATTTTGATATACAGGGGTGATTATTTTTTTATGGAAAGATATCTGATAAAGGGAGGAAAGCCTCTTGAAGGAGAGGTGACCATAGCCGGTGCAAAGAATGCCG